>NZ_CP126115.1:132500-332500 GCF_030123505.1 Neobacillus sp. YX16 | reverse complement strand
TGATCATCTTTCAGGGTTCTTACTAGCTTGACGCTATGGGAAATCTCATCTTGAGGGGGGCTTCATGCTTAGATGCTTTCAGCACTTATCCCGTCCGCACATAGCTACCCAGCGATGCCTTTGGCAAGACAACTGGTACACCAGCGGTGCGTCCATCCCGGTCCTCTCGTACTAAGGACAGCTCCTCTCAAATTTCCTGCGCCCACGACGGATAGGGACCGAACTGTCTCACGACGTTCTGAACCCAGCTCGCGTACCGCTTTAATGGGCGAACAGCCCAACCCTTGGGACCGACTACAGCCCCAGGATGCGATGAGCCGACATCGAGGTGCCAAACCTCCCCGTCGATGTGGACTCTTGGGGGAGATAAGCCTGTTATCCCCGGGGTAGCTTTTATCCGTTGAGCGATGGCCCTTCCATGCGGAACCACCGGATCACTAAGCCCGACTTTCGTCCCTGCTCGACTTGTAGGTCTCGCAGTCAAGCTCCCTTGTGCCTTTACACTCTGCGAATGATTTCCAACCATTCTGAGGGAACCTTTGGGCGCCTCCGTTACTCTTTAGGAGGCGACCGCCCCAGTCAAACTGCCCACCTGACACTGTCTCCCACCCCGATAAGGGGTGCGGGTTAGAATTTCAATACAGCCAGGGTAGTATCCCACCGACGCCTCCACCGAAGCTAGCGCTCCGGTTTCTCAGGCTCCTACCTATCCTGTACAAGCTGTACCAAAATTCAATATCAGGCTACAGTAAAGCTCCACGGGGTCTTTCCGTCCTGTCGCGGGTAACCTGCATCTTCACAGGTACTATAATTTCACCGAGTCTCTCGTTGAGACAGTGCCCAGATCGTTACGCCTTTCGTGCGGGTCGGAACTTACCCGACAAGGAATTTCGCTACCTTAGGACCGTTATAGTTACGGCCGCCGTTTACTGGGGCTTCGATTCAGAGCTTCGCTTGCGCTAACCCCTCCTCTTAACCTTCCAGCACCGGGCAGGCGTCAGCCCCTATACTTCGCCTTGCGGCTTCGCAGAGACCTGTGTTTTTGCTAAACAGTCGCCTGGGCCTATTCACTGCGGCTCTTCGAGGCTATTCACCTCAAAAAGCACCCCTTCTCCCGAAGTTACGGGGTCATTTTGCCGAGTTCCTTAACGAGAGTTCTCTCGCACACCTTAGGATTCTCTCCTCGCCTACCTGTGTCGGTTTGCGGTACGGGCACCTTTTATCTCGCTAGAGGCTTTTCTTGGCAGTGTGGAATCAGGAACTTCGGTACTATATTTCCCTCGCCATCACAGCTCAGCCTTTACGGTAAGCGGATTTTCCTGCTTACCAGCCTAACTGCTTGGACGCGCATATCCAACAGCGCGCTTACCCTATCCTCCTGCGTCCCCCCATCACTCAAACGATAAAGAGGTGGTACAGGAATATCAACCTGTTGTCCATCGCCTACGCCTTTCGGCCTCGGCTTAGGTCCCGACTAACCCTGAGAGGACGAGCCTTCCTCAGGAAACCTTAGGCATACGGTGGACGGGATTCTCACCCGTCTTTCGCTACTCATACCGGCATTCTCACTTCTAAGCGCTCCACCAGTCCTTACGGTCTAGCTTCAACGCCCTTAGAACGCTCTCCTACCACTGACACCATACGGTGTCAATCCACAGCTTCGGTGTTACGTTTAGCCCCGGTACATTTTCGGCGCAGAGTCACTCGACCAGTGAGCTATTACGCACTCTTTAAATGGTGGCTGCTTCTAAGCCAACATCCTGGTTGTCTAAGCAACTCCACATCCTTTTCCACTTAACGTAAACTTTGGGACCTTAGCTGGTGGTCTGGGCTGTTTCCCTTTTGACTACGGATCTTATCACTCGCAGTCTGACTCCCACGGATAAGTCTTTGGCATTCGGAGTTTGTCTGAATTCGGTAACCCGATGAGGGCCCCTAGTCCAAACAGTGCTCTACCTCCAAGACTCTTACAACGTGAGGCTAGCCCTAAAGCTATTTCGGAGAGAACCAGCTATCTCCAAGTTCGATTGGAATTTCTCCGCTACCCACACCTCATCCCCGCACTTTTCAACGTGCGTGGGTTCGGGCCTCCATCCAGTGTTACCTGGACTTCACCCTGGACATGGGTAGATCACCTGGTTTCGGGTCTACGACCACATACTAAAATCGCCCTATTCAGACTCGCTTTCGCTGCGGCTCCGTCTTTTCAACTTAACCTTGCATGTAATCGTAACTCGCCGGTTCATTCTACAAAAGGCACGCTATCACCCATTAACGGGCTCTAACTACTTGTAGGCACACGGTTTCAGGATCTATTTCACTCCCCTTCCGGGGTGCTTTTCACCTTTCCCTCACGGTACTGGTTCACTATCGGTCACTAGGGAGTATTTAGCCTTGGGAGATGGTCCTCCCAGCTTCCGACCGGATTTCTCGTGTCCGGCCGTACTCAGGATCCACTCAGGAGGGAACGAAGTTTCAACTACAGGGTTTTTACCTTCTATGACGGGCCTTTCCAGACCGCTTCATCTACCCCGTTCCTTTGTAACTCCATGTTGAGTGTCCTACAACCCCAAGAGGCAAGCCTCTTGGTTTGGGCTATGTCCCGTTTCGCTCGCCGCTACTCAGGGAATCGCGTTTGCTTTCTCTTCCTCCGGGTACTTAGATGTTTCAGTTCCCCGGGTCTGCCTTCAATACCCTATGTATTCAGGTAAAGATACTGCTCCATTACGAGCAGTGGGTTCCCCCATTCGGAAATCTCCGGATCAAAGCTTACTTACAGCTCCCCGAAGCATATCGGTGTTAGTCCCGTCCTTCATCGGCTCCTAGTGCCAAGGCATCCACCGTGCGCCCTTTCTAACTTAACCTAAAAGGTTATTTTCTTCTTAATTACTTAAGAGAGAAAAACTAATGTGGCGATTCTCGGTTTTACTTTGACTTCTTCTTACGATTATCTAGTTTTCAAAGAACGATTAAAAAAAGCTTTGAGAGAATTGCTCCCTCAAAACTAAACAAACAAGTAACAGTCAACTTTTTATCAGTCCACAAGGACTGCATTATCCTTAGAAAGGAGGTGATCCAGCCGCACCTTCCGATACGGCTACCTTGTTACGACTTCACCCCAATCATCTGTCCCACCTTAGGCGGCTGGCTCCTTGCGGTTACCCCACCGACTTCGGGTGTTACAAACTCTCGTGGTGTGACGGGCGGTGTGTACAAGGCCCGGGAACGTATTCACCGCGGCATGCTGATCCGCGATTACTAGCGATTCCGGCTTCATGTAGGCGAGTTGCAGCCTACAATCCGAACTGAGAATGGTTTTATGGGATTGGCTAAACCTCGCGGTCTTGCAGCCCTTTGTACCATCCATTGTAGCACGTGTGTAGCCCAGGTCATAAGGGGCATGATGATTTGACGTCATCCCCACCTTCCTCCGGTTTGTCACCGGCAGTCTCCTTAGAGTGCCCAACTGAATGCTGGCAACTAAGAACAAGGGTTGCGCTCGTTGCGGGACTTAACCCAACATCTCACGACACGAGCTGACGACAACCATGCACCACCTGTCACTCTGTCCCCCGAAGGGGAACGTCCTATCTCTAGGAGTGTCAGAGGATGTCAAGACCTGGTAAGGTTCTTCGCGTTGCTTCGAATTAAACCACATGCTCCACCGCTTGTGCGGGCCCCCGTCAATTCCTTTGAGTTTCAGCCTTGCGGCCGTACTCCCCAGGCGGAGTGCTTAATGCGTTAGCTGCAGCACTAAAGGGCGGAAACCCTCTAACACTTAGCACTCATCGTTTACGGCGTGGACTACCAGGGTATCTAATCCTGTTTGCTCCCCACGCTTTCGCGCCTCAGCGTCAGTTACAGACCAGAAAGCCGCCTTCGCCACTGGTGTTCCTCCACATCTCTACGCATTTCACCGCTACACGTGGAATTCCGCTTTCCTCTTCTGTACTCAAGTCCCCCAGTTTCCAATGACCCTCCACGGTTGAGCCGTGGGCTTTCACATCAGACTTAAAGGACCGCCTGCGCGCGCTTTACGCCCAATAATTCCGGACAACGCTTGCCACCTACGTATTACCGCGGCTGCTGGCACGTAGTTAGCCGTGGCTTTCTGGTTAGGTACCGTCAAGGTACCGGCAGTTACTCCGATACTTGTTCTTCCCTAACAACAGAGCTTTACGACCCGAAGGCCTTCATCGCTCACGCGGCGTTGCTCCGTCAGACTTTCGTCCATTGCGGAAGATTCCCTACTGCTGCCTCCCGTAGGAGTCTGGGCCGTGTCTCAGTCCCAGTGTGGCCGATCACCCTCTCAGGTCGGCTACGCATCGTCGCCTTGGTGAGCCGTTACCTCACCAACTAGCTAATGCGCCGCGGGCCCATCTGTAAGTGTCAGCGTAAACCGACTTTCAGCTTTTCCTCATGAAAGGAAAAGGATTATCCGGTATTAGCTCCGGTTTCCCGAAGTTATCCCAGTCTTACAGGCAGGTTGCCCACGTGTTACTCACCCGTCCGCCGCTAACCAAGAGGTGCAAGCACCTCAAGATTCGCTCGACTTGCATGTATTAGGCACGCCGCCAGCGTTCGTCCTGAGCCAGGATCAAACTCTCCAAGAAAGTTGATATAGCTCATTTTGTTACGTTGGCTTAGCTTTTCTAAAAAGCTAAAAAATTGTTTGTTGACGTTCTTGTTTGTTTAGTTTTCAAAGAGCAATATTCTTCGTTTACTTCGTGAACAACTTCGCTCAGAAGCAACTCTATTACTATATCATTTCATTAACTTCGCGTCAACACTTTTTTTAAAAAGTTTTTAACGCCTGCGCGTTGTTAATTCGTTATTAACGACTGCTAAAATATAATAACACCATTATCGAATAACGTCAACAATATATTTAAATTAATATCATCTCACTTATTTTTCTTCTATATATAGAAGAAAGCCGACTCTCAAATCAAAGAGCCGGCTTCTTATGTTAAAAAACGAATTAGTCAATAATTTCCCAAACCCTCTGCAATACTTCTACGTATTTACGCATTTTTATTAGTGACCTGCCCCCCAAAAAAGTAGGAGCACCACCCTTATTAGTGACCGCTCCTTCTCTTTTTCCTTCTTTAAGGGTATCAGACAGCTGCTCTAGTTCCCACTCCACCCCTTTTTCCTCCTCCACCGGTATCAGACAGCTGCTCTGGTTCCCCGCTCCACCCCTTTTTCCTCCTCCACCGGTATCAGACAGCTGCTCTAGTTCCCACTCCACCCCTTTTTCCTCCTCCACCGGTATCAGACAGCTGCTCTGGTTCCCCGCTCCACCCCTTTTTCCTCCTCCACCGGTATCAGACAGCTGCACTGGTTCCCCGCTCCACCCCTTTTTCCTCCTCCACCGGTATCAGACAGCTGCACTGGTTCCCACTCCACCCCTTTTTCCTCCTCCACCGGCATCAGACAGCTGCTCTGGTTCCCACTCCACCTTTTTTCCTCCTCCACCGGTATCAGGCAGCTGCTCCGGTTCCCCGCTCCTTCTCTTTTTAAAATTTTACGGGTTGTCATCACTCATCACTTATCACTCATCACTCATCGCTCAATGGCTAAAGACACAAAAAAAGCCGGCTCTCAAATGCGTTAGCCGGCTTCTTTGTTTATTTCGTAATTTTTATAATTCCTGTTTGTTTCAGATCAACTTGACCTGGCTTTTCAATCACTACCTTTTCACCTTCTGCTAAGTTCGTGAAGACAATCGGTGTAATGGTTGATGTAGCATGTTCTTTAATATAATCTAGATCAACTTTTAGTAACGGCTGACCTTGTTCTACAATGTCATTCTCCGCTACTAAGGTTTCAAACCCTTGACCTTTTAGGTTTACGGTATCAATTCCAACATGGATTAGAATTTCGCGTCCTGTATCAGAGAGAATTCCAATTGCGTGCTTGGTTGGGAACAGGTTAACGATTTTCCCGTTTACAGGGGATACAATTGTACCCTCTACTGGGACAATGGCAAAACCATCACCCATCATTTTTCCAGCAAACACTTGGTCAGGAACTTCTGTGATTGGTTTTAGTTCACCTTTCAGCGGTGACATAAATCCTTCATCTTCTGTACTGCGTGCATTTTGAAGTGCTTCTGGATTAATTTCCTCGATTTGCTGTTCCACGCCTTTTTCTGGCGCCTTCACTGTGGTACGAGGTTTTTTACCATCCATAATATCTTTCATTTGTCCTTTAATGGTTTCTGAACGCGGTCCAAAGATCGCTTGGATGTTGTTTCCTACTTCAAGCACACCCGCTGCGCCTAGCTTTTTCAGTTGGGCTTTATCAACATCTTTAATATCATTAACAGAAACACGAAGGCGGGTAATACATGCATCTAAATGAGCAATATTTCCTTTGCCGCCCATTGCATCCAAAATATTTGAAGCCAAATCACCTGATCCTGCTTTACCAGTTGGAGCTTGATTTTCTTCTTCCTCTAGTTCACGACCTGGAGTTTTTAAATTAAAGGTACGAATCGCAAAACGGAAACCAAAGTAATATACAACCGCAAATACCAGACCTACAGGAATAACAATCCAAGCATTCGTTTGTGGGTTAATTAGCCCGAATAGGATATAGTCAATTAATCCACCAGAGAAAGTCATCCCGATTTTCACGTCTAACATGTGCATAATCATAAACGAGAATCCAGCAAATATTGCATGGATACCAAATAATATTGGTGCAACGAATAAGAATGAGAATTCAATTGGTTCTGTAATACCTGTTAAGAACGACGTTAGAGCAGCAGATGCCATTAATCCTCCGACGAAAACTTTCTTTTCAGGCTTAGCTTCGTGATAAATCGCTAAAGCTGCTGCTGGAAGTCCAAACATCATGAACGGGAACTTACCTGTCATAAATGTTCCAGCCGTTAAATTTTGAACATTATCTGTAATTTGCGCCATAAAGATACGCTGATCTCCACGAACTACTTCTCCTGCTTTTGTAGCGTATTCTCCAAATTCATACCAGAAAGGAGAATAGAAAATATGGTGTAAACCAAATGGAATTAATGCTCGTTCGATTACTCCGAAAATAAAAGCAGAAATCGTTAAGTTTGCATGTACCATGTTCTGAGAAAATGCATTTAGCCCATTTTGAATTGGCGGCCAAATGAAAATCATCAACAATCCTAAAATTAGTGCACTAGCTGCCGTAATAATTGGTACAAAACGCTTTCCTGCAAAGAATCCTAAATAAGATGGTAATTCAATTTCATAAAACTTGTTGTACATTGCCGAAGCAAGTATACCGACAATGATCCCTCCAAACACGCCTGTTTGAAGTGTTGGAATTCCTAATACGCTTGCATAGTTTAGTCCATTCACATCTTCTGGTGTAATCCCAAGGACCGTGCCCATCGTTACATTCATTATCAAGTAACCAATAATTGCTGCTAAGCCAGCTGTTCCTTCTCCTCCAGCCAAACCAACAGCAACCCCAACTGCAAACAAGAGCGGGAGGTTCCCAAAGATGATATCTCCAGCTTTTTGCATAACAGCCGCAATCAAATCAACTGTACTGTTATCTAAGAATGGAGCTAATTCTAGTAGTGCTGGGTTTCTAAGTGCTGCTCCCAAAGCAAGTAAGATACCCGCAGCAGGCAAAAGAGCGACCGGTAGCATTAACGCTTTACCGACTTTTTGCAAGACGCCGAAAGCTTTTTTAAACATAATATATACCTCCAATTTATTTATGGCTCATTAAGCGTTTTCATTTACTTCATAAAAACAAAAAAAGGCATGAGTAAAAGTTCAATTGAATAAGGCTACGGGTATAGATTACCCAAAAACCTTTGCTTCAATTAATACTTTTCACTCATGCCTGATCGAATCAGTAACACGTAAAAAATAATAACTATTTAAATTTTTTCTGTATTCTTTGCAAATGCATGGTTAAATACACCGCTTCTGCATCAAATACTTTCAATTTCATTGTTTGTTGCATCACTTTAATGAGCTTCCATGAGAGATTATAGCATACAGGATATTCTTGTTTCAATAGGGAATTTATTTTTTCTGGTTCCTCTACTTTTTCTCCTTTAATGACTCTCTCAATCGTGAATCGAAGGTGACGCACAAGCCTCATATAATCAATGCTTTCTTTATCAATATCAATTTCAAACTGCTCTTCAACCATCTTGACCAGTCTGCTGACTAACTGGGAATGTTGATTTACGTCAGAAAGGTTCTTTTTGGTCATCGCACTATGAATATGGAGGGCAATAAAACCAATTTCGCCAATAGGCAGGTTAGTTCCTGTCTTTTCATTGATTAGCTGGACAACCTCTGTGGCGATTTCATATTCATGCCGATAAAGTGTTTTTGTTTCAACCAAGAATGGATTACTTATTTCTATTCCTTTTCTTACACGAGAAATCGCAAACATTAAATGGTCTGTTAACGCTACATGAATATGCTCATCTAGAAGCGTATTGGTTCTATGTTTGATCAGACCAATAGCAGATATAATTACTTCTAGCAATTCATTCTCAATAAAAGGAAGCAATTTAATATAATTTTGCTGTTCCTTTTCATTTTTTAGCACAAATAGTTTTTCAACTGAATCCGTTTCAATAAAGTCTCCATGTTTCCGATTGAAACCGATTCCTTTTCCAATTAAAACAACTTCTTCGTAGGAAGGGTGTTCAGCTATTAAAACATTGTTATTTAACACCTTATCAATCAACAGCTTTACCATAACCCTTCCCCCATTTCGTCCCAATTATCTCTCTTTGTATTCCCATGTTATAAGAGACAAATCAAGAAGTCAACGACAATATTCGACAACTATTATTTATACGTAATTCCTCTTATCGCTATTAAAAAGAAACCCGCCGTAAATGCAAGCAATGCTAGTGTATCCCTTATGAGCGTAGTGGGATGAAGGCTGCCACTGATAATTTCTTTAAAGCCAGACATCGCCCAGCTTTGGGGTACAGCTAAAGAAATCTTTTGCATGTATTCTGGAACAAGGTCAATAGACCAATACACACCGCCGAGCATACACGTACTCACGATTAACACTGCCCCAATTGCACCAGCTTGCTGTTTCGTTTTTACTATTCCAGCAATCATAAGACCAAAACCAACCACACATAATATGACTAAAGAAGCAAAAGGGATCATATAGGTTAAGTTCCCCCAGGTGGTGCCGAACAAAAGGTTCATGGCAACCATTAATACTGCGAACTGAATCCAACCCATTAGAAAATAGGCAATTAAATATCCTATACTAATCTGCAGCTTACTAGCTGGGGTAACCATGAGTCGACCCCATGTACCACCGATTCTTTCATCTAGAATAGTAGATGCAGCGCCCGAAAGACCAAACATCATAAACATGATAGCAAAACCAACAAACATTAAATTTATTTCCACTGAGCTGTTATCATCCCTTTGAATCGTTTGTTTTTCGATGGCAACTCCTTTACTTGTTGCGACTGCTTCCAGTAAATCCGGCAGAGCGGCAGAATCGCTTTCCTCCTCAATCTGAAGGACGCGAATAATTACGTTTGCTGTTCCTTGCAAATGCGGCTCTAAAGCAAGGTAATCTTCTGTCTTATTGCGAAGAATCACATCAAACAATGGTTGTTTTCCCATAACTTTTTGTTGGATGTTAGTTGGAATGACTATGGCAGCTAATGTATCCTGCCCTTCCACATGTTCCTTTGCTTCCTGCAATGTTGCTTTATTCCACTTGTAGTGTTCATTTTTCTTCAAAAGAGTGAAGATTTCAGCGCTATGTTCTTCTTCATTTATTACAACATCTATTACTGGTTTTGTTTCTCCCGACTCTATAGCAATTCCACCAAAAATCCAGCCAAATAAGCCCGGCAAAATAAACATCATAACCAAGGCTCCCGGTGATTTAAAAAGTTCCTTTAAATGAAGCCATGCTATTACCCCAATCCTACGCATACTTCCCTCTCCTTTCGATTGAAAGGCGAAATAAGCCAATCGCAAAAAATAATATCCCTAAGCCAATTGCGCTCAGTACTGCAGGGATAATTTCAAAAAACGATGCCCCTGACATTAAATCTAAATAAGTTTGGAGTGCGAGACCATTCGGCAATAATTTAGAAACAGAAACAAACCAATCTGGGAATATATATAACGGCACCATACTCCCGCCTAAGGCAGCGAAAATTTGCGTTCCTAACATTCCAGCAGCATTAAAGCCTTTCTCTGTTTTGATAAAAGAGCCTGCCAATACACCCAAACCACAAGCACTTATGACAAAAGCAAATGTCATTATTACAACACCGGGGATTGAATTTCCCCAGTCAACTCCAAATATAAGCTTTGTGCCAATGATAATCACAAAAGCCTGCAATAAAGATATAACGATTAAACCAATCATTTTTCCAGTTAAGTAGGTTATGTAGGTTAGATTTGATATCAGCAATCGTTTAAAGACCTCTTGCTCTTTTTCAAGAATCATTGCCGAAACACCTTGAACGACGGTCATTAGCAGGAACATGACACCCATGGCAGCAGCATAATACTGAAAAGAACTAACTGGATTCGTGTCTGCATTTATAGATGTTTCATTGAGGAGGTTTTGACTCGCTGCTTCTGCGGAGGTATTACCTTGAACAGGTAGTGCCATATTTGCTGACATTGCTTCGATTGGTACGGATTGAGCGAATTGTTCTATTACACTTGAAACGATGGTTGCTTTAATACCAGGGTCAGGAACTGAGATTAGTTTTGCACGCGCTTGTTCTCCCGTCATCAAGGAAGCTGTAAAATCCTCATCAATAACAATTCCTACATCAAGTTTATGGTCCTTAATTTTTTTAACCATTTCTTCTTCTTGAAAATATTTAACCTTCAATTGATCAGATAATTCCTTTTTAAAAACCTCTTCCGATAATACTCCGCCTAACTGCCCCTGATCTAAATTAACAATTCCCAACGTAAATTCTTCTATCGTAACATCTTCATCACCATCCATCATATCGCCAAATGCTGATCCTAAAATAGCAATTAACAAAAGAGGCATCGCGATTAACGTTAATAAAGCCTTTTTATCACGAATAATAATCAGTAAATCTTTCCACGCCAGCCACCAGGAAGTCATCATCATCCCCCCTAATCTCTTAAGCTTCTTCCAGTTAAATGCAAAAAGACACTTTCTAGGTTGGGTTCAACAATTTCCACAGATGTAATCTTCGTCCCGTCTTTTGTCACCAGCTGGATTAAATCACTTAGAATCGCTTGCGGTTCTTTATGAAAAACAGTAAGCAATTTGTCTTTTATCAGGATATCTTTTTCCACCGCCAAACCTTCTAGTAAACCAATAATCTCTAAATGGTTCGACCTTTCTTTATCCAAAGAGATGATAATTCTTGACCGGTCACCGATAGTCTCCCTCAACTCTCGAAGGGTTCCACAGGCAATTAACTCTCCGTGGTCTATTATCCCAATCCGTTCGCAAAGGTATTCCACTTCTTCCATATAGTGACTAGTATAGATAATAGTCATTCCATTTTGATTTAAGGATTTTACGGTATTGAGAATATGATTTCTTGACTGCGGATCGATTCCAACTGTAGGTTCATCCATGATTAATACGTCTGGTTTATGTAAAATGGCAGCACCAATATTAACCCGCCGTTTCATTCCGCCCGAAAAGGTATTGATTTTGTCCTTGGCTCGGTCTGTCAGCCCAATGATTTCAAGAACTTCATCAACAGCTTTTTCAAGAGCATTTCCAGACAAATCATACATCCTCCCCCAAAATTTCAGATTCTCCCTTGCTGATAATGTCTCATAGAGTGCAATTTCTTGAGGGACAACCCCTATCGATTTTTGGGCTTTTTTTGGATTTTTGATAACATCAACACCTTTTATTTGAATACTCCCTGAGGTCGGAGGGTATAAACCGGTTATCATGTTGATTGTAGTGGATTTGCCCGCACCATTCGGTCCAAGTAGACTGAAGGACTCGCCTTTCTCCACCGAAAAGGAAACACCCTTCACTGCTTCTAACTTCCCAAAGCTTTTTCCAAGCTCCCGAACGTTTAGTATCTTCACTTTCAACACTCCCTTTCCATTCTCTTTCTTATACCCCTATCATACAGCAGAAAATTGGAAAATTTATCTATTTTTATGAAAAATAAAAATATTTTGTGAAATAGTTCACAGCACAAAAAAGAGCCTGTGATGATCACAGACTCTTTCAAACACTATTGTAAGAAAATGAAGTATAGAATGAAAATGACAAAGAAGAAATACATAATCGGATGAACATCTTTCATTTTGCCTTTAACAATCATCGTAATTGGGTAAAAGATAAATCCTACAGCAATCCCTGTTGCAATGCTATATGTCAAAGGCATAGCAATCATAGTAAGGAAGGCTGGTACAGCAACTTCAAATTTCGTCCATTCAATTTTCCCTAACGAACCTACCATCAACGCCCCAACAATGATTAAGGCTGGTGCTGTAACTGCCGCTGTTACTACTGATAATAACGGGAAGAAGAACAGTGATAGAATAAACAATGCTGCGGTAACAAGTGAAGCAAAACCTGTTCTTGCACCCGCTGCTACCCCGGCAGATGATTCAATATAAGACGTTGTTGTTGATGTACCAAGGACTGCACCAACAGTTGTTGCTACTGAGTCAGCAATTAAAGCTCTTCCTGCACGTGGTAATTTATTGTCTTTGATCATTCCTGCTTGATTCGCCACTGCTACAAGTGTCCCAGCATTATCAAAGAAATCGACAAACAATAGCGTCAAGATAATTCCAAGCATGGCCATTGAGTAAAACGAACTATCGGTAAAAGAAGAAAACGCGGCTCCAAATGTAGGTGCTATACTTGGAACGGTATCGACAATTTTATCTGGTGTGTCAATTAAGTTAAAGATCATTCCTACGATAACAGTTATAATCATTCCGAGAAATACTGCTCCATTAAACCCTCTAGTCATCAGAATAACCGTCACAATGATTCCGAAAATTGCTAGTAAAGTTGGTCCAGCTGTCAAATCACCTAATCCTACAAGGGTCGCATCATTGTTTACTACAATACCGGCACTTTGCAATCCAATAAAGGTAATATATAAACCAATACCGGCTCCAACTGCATGCTTTAACTCAATCGGAATCGCATTAATTAATTTCTCACGTAATCCTGTAAGTGTTAATAAGAAGAAAAATACTCCGGAAATGAATACTGCACCTAGAGCATGCTGCCATGGAATGCCGCTGCCTAACACAACTGTATAAGCAAAGAAGGCATTTAGTCCCATACCTGGCGCTAAAGCAAGTGGGTACTTTCCGAGTAATCCCATCACAATGGATCCAATTGCAGCAGCTAAGGCCGTTGCTACAAATACCGCTCCATAATCCATTCTAAGTGCGTCAGGATAATCCTTTACACTAGAAAGGGTCAAAGTAAGCGGGTTAACGACTAATATATAGGCCATCGCCAAGAAGGTAGTCATGCCGCCAATAATCTCACGACGATAATTCGTCCCTAATTCTTTAAACATAAAATACTTTTGCATTCTTCTTCCCCCTAGGAATCTTTCTTTTATAAAAACAAAAAACGCTCCGATATCTACCGGAACGCTTGACTTGGGGCAAGTGTAAATAATAGAGGAATAACCTCTGTTTTTAACACTGCCTCGTAGTCAAGCCATTTACGGTGGCTCGGTAGAAACTTTTGGGCCATATTCCCAAGATTATACGAGTTAAATCGACAAATTATTTACTTCTCCTTTATCTTATCAGGGATATCCCAACTTGTAAACACAAAAAGCGAACGTTTTTAAAATTTTATTTAAAAACGTTCGCTTTTAGAACTATTATCTAAAATTTATTCCCATTCAATTGTTGCAGGTGGCTTACTTGTAATGTCATAGACCACACGGTTAACATGTGAAACTTCATTTACAATCCGAGTTGATATAACTTCAAGCACATCCCATGGGATACGGGCCCAGTCAGACGTCATTCCATCAATGGATGTAACAGCGCGAATACCGATTGTATAATCATATGTTCTGGCATCGCCCATTACACCAACACTGCGAATGTCTGGCAGTACAGTAAAGTATTGCCATATTTCACGATCAAGTCCAGCCTTCTTTATTTCTTCCCTTAGGATCCAGTCGGATTCACGAACAATTTCAAGTTTATCATCAGAAATCGCTCCTAAAACACGAATTCCAAGACCTGGTCCAGGGAATGGCTGTCTCCAAACTATATCATCTGGAATTCCAAGCTCCGTACCAACGGCGCGGACTTCATCTTTAAAAAGGGTATTCAATGGTTCGATTAATTTAAATTGCATATCCTCAGGCAATCCGCCGACATTATGATGAGATTTAATCGTTTGTGCAGTTGCTGTTCCGCTTTCGATGATATCGGTATACAGCGTTCCTTGTGCTAAGAAGTCAATCCCTTCAAGCTTTGTTGCTTCATCATCGAATACATAAATGAATTCATTGCCAATAATTTTTCGCTTTTTCTCAGGATCTGAGACCCCTTCTAGCTTAGATAAGAAACGTTCCTTTGCATCCACTTTAATGACATTCATATGGAAGCCTTCTGCAAAGGTCTTCATGACACTTTCCGCTTCATTTTTACGAAGAAGCCCGTGGTCAACAAAGATACAGGTTAGCTGATCTCCGATTGCTTTGTGAATGAGAACAGCAACAACAGAAGAGTCTACTCCACCGCTAAGGGCACAAAGTACTTTCTTATCTCCAACCTGCTCACGAATCTTTGCCATTTCCACTTCAATGAAGTTCCCCATCGACCAATCGCCTTTACACTCACAAACATTAAAAACGAAATTCTTAAGCAGCTCATTTCCATATACGGAGTGACGAACTTCTGGATGGAATTGAACAGCGTATAATTTTCGTTCCTCATTACTCATCGCCGAAATAGGGCAGGATGGGTTTGTTCCGTCAACGGTAAAACCAGCTGGTGCTTCGACAACCAAATCTCCATGACTCATCCAAACCACTTGCTCCTCAGGCATATCATGGAAAAGCTTCGTCTGATTTTGGAGATTCATCACCGCTTTCCCATACTCACGGTTCTTCGCTTTTTCAACCTTCCCATCAAAGTGAACAGTCATTAGCTGCATACCATAGCAAATTCCTAAGATAGGCAGACCCATTTCAAAAATTTCCTCATCGCAGCGGAATGAGTTCTCATCATATACACTATTCGGTCCGCCTGAAAAAATGATTCCCTTTGGATTCATTTTTCTAATTTCCTCAGCGGTAATCGTATGTGGATGAAGTTCACTATAGACACCGAACTCACGAATCCTGCGTGTGATCAACTGGTTATACTGGCTTCCAAAGTCTAAAACAACAATCAAATCTGTATTTGTCAACACGGCCACCTCTTCCAAAATAATAAGGTTAGTATTTACTTTTATCACAAAAAAAAAACTAGAATTCCCCCCTCCGTATAAACCACAGAAGGCAGAATTCTAGCTTTCTCACAATTGCTATGACAGAAATTTCTGCCTTCATAGTCAGGTCATTACGGTGACCCGGTAGAGACTCTCGAACCTATTTTCGAGGATATATGAAGGAAAACCTATTTAGAAAAGCGGAAGCGCCTTGCTCAGGGGCGACAGGCATAAGACGAGCCGGCGGGAAGGTTGTTCTTTAACCTTTCTGACGGATTGGCTTATGACCCCGAGCCCCTAGGCGCTGCAGCTAGACATTAAATTTACGCCTTATTGTAACAATAGGTTGTTTTAACGGTCAAGCAATTGTCTTTTTAATTAAATTTTCCCACAATTCATATGAATCTTTCCAGCTTCCCTCAGGAAGTTTCTGGTGATATAGATATTGCTCATATCTATCGGTTAGCTTTGACATCTCCCTAGATGCAAAGAAGGTATCAATGTATCGTGCATAATTTCTAAGTGTTTGGCCATCATTACGTTTTAGTCCATAACGCTCCAGTTGCTCAAGAAGAATGAGGTAAGCCTTACCAATGTTTTCATCCTTTTTTCTTAATCGGAACTGAAGTAAATATAGACGCGGAATCCACTTTCCTCGGGATCGATACAGAAGGCCCGCTGCCCCAACAACTATTGCGGATACTAATAAAATTAATTTCCAGTTACTATTAAAAAATATTTTTATACTCAACCAGAAACCAGTAAATGAAAAAGAATTATCCTTATTCTCCGAACTGCTGCTATCTTCCTCCAGATTCTGCTGTGGTTTTGGTGCTGGCTGAGCAGTTGTTTCCGTAGCAGCAGGTGTTCCATCTGGATTTGTAAAACTAATCGAAACGTCATTTGTAAAACCCTTAGTTGGTTCAAAGGGAACCCAGCCTTGGTTAGGGAAATAAACTTCTACCCATGAATGTGCATTATTATTGGTAATTTCATAGATTGATTTCGAAGTATCCCCTTCACTATATTCCAGAAAATCCCCACCGGTATACCCTTTTACCCAACGAGTAGGTATTCCTAATGTTCGAAGCAGAACCGCCATCGAGGTGGAAAAATTATCACAATACCCTACTTTTGTATCAAATAAGAATTGATCGACATAATCATCTTCTTCTTCAGGAACAGCCACATTCTTTTGATCATAACGGAAATCAGAGCCACTAAAATGCCGCTCGATTGCTTTTGCTTTATCAAACCAGTTTGTTTCACCTTCGGTAATACTTTGTGCTAATTCCTTAATTCTTTCAGGAAGATTCTCCGGCAGCTGTGTATATTGGGCAAGGAATTCTGTACTTATCTGTCCAGGGTCGACAACACTAGTCTCCCTTAAC
The DNA here is from genome assembly GCF_030123505.1 of Neobacillus sp. YX16. GTDB lineage: Bacteria > Bacillota > Bacilli > Bacillales > Cytobacillaceae > Neobacillus. The sequence goes on along the minus strand of NZ_CP126115.1, from coordinate 315,692 downwards.
TTACTTGCTTCATATTGTGGAATTTTATACTCAACTGTATAAGCATCAGGAGCAATAGGCTTAGAATCAAAACCGAAGATTGAAATCTTTTCCTTCGTTGAGTCTATCTCCAAGGTATAGCTGCGTTCAAATTGCACCCTTTGGATTCCTGCAGGGTAAATGAGGTGCTCATAATCCATAAATAAGAATAATCTTGCAGATTCTTCCCTGGTTTCTACCGTTGATGGGATGGAGGAAACAGGTATTACCTCATCCCCACCTATTTGGAAAGAAGTTGAACTAGAAGGAATCCACCCTTTCCCCGTATAATGATCCTTTGTTTCTACCTTCCAATAATTCTTTTGCCTGGCTTCGGTCTTAAATACGGTACTGTCGTCGCCAATAAAAGGGCCGCCTAATTGAGTATCGTCGGTACCGTAGCCAACTTTTGAAACACCCGTTCCATTTGCATCATCTCCGCCTTTATTGCCAGCAGCCTGAAGATATGGAACAGGGTCTGGCCATATTGGTTCGAACTTAGGCGCAATAATCCCAACAATAACGCTAAAAGCTATCATTATCACTAAGGGTCTCATCCATTTTCGAGTAATAATAGAATCTGCACTTACCTCTTCCTTAGCCAAGATTCTGTAATAGGTTAACATCCCCATGACAGCAAAGCCCACAACAACCGTCCGGACAATCGCTGTTTTCGCACTATACAGCGTAAAAGTATCCAAAACCGTTATATAAATAAGTGTCATAAAGAAGAAAATAAAAATCCTTTGCCGTTTCAAGAGCCAATAGTTCACTAAGTAAACCATTAACCAAAGCAAAATAAAGAACAAAAGTGTTCGAAATTCATTTGTTATTCCCAACCAATTTAGAGCTAAAATTATACTAAAATTAGTAGTCCAATCACTTAAAAAGGAAGACAACCAGCTAAATTGAAAGAATCCAGTATTATAATGAAACATATGAACTGAAAAGAGGATAAACCAAATTTTTAAAATCATTTGCCAAATCCACTTTAGTTTTAAGAACGATACTGCAAAAGAAAGGAGAATAAAAATAACAAACATTTCAATATGGTCCGTTTGAGTTAATTGCTCCACCGGACGCAACCATTCCCATAAAAGCAAAAATCCCAATAAATATACAAGAAAAGCTTGAAAATTTCTTTTCATCGCAAATTCACCTCCGAGAAGGCTGAAGCAAATTCCCCTTCATGAACCATTAGAACCCGTACATTTCGTGCATTTGCAAGAGCGATAAGGGACCTTTCACTTTGAGTAGGAGCTTCTTTTTCTCCTTTTATCAGAAAAAGAGTAATCTTTCCTTTTCTTTGTCCCAGAAAGCCTGCCTTTTCTATTAAAGGCTTTGTTAATTGGGCGGTTACTAGTAAGAAGGATACCGTTTGCTGGACAAACATTCCCTCAGTCTCTAACACCTTCTCAAACGAGGAAGAACTCTTTGCTTCTATCCTGGCAAGATGATAAAAGAGCTGATGCAGTTGATCTTCTCCTCCCCTAATGGGAAAGGATGCCCTCTCTCTGCTAATCGTTAAGAGCCCCGTTTGTGCTCCCTTTTTTAGAACGGCTCGTAATAAAGAGGCGGTAAAGGAAACAACCCCCTCAAAATGCATATCAGGAGAACAGTCCATTACAACAAACACATCATGCGATTGGCGTTGTTCAAATTCCTTCGTCATGATTTCGTTCCGTTTTGCAGAGGCTTTCCAGTTTATCCATGAGAAGCGGTCCCCAGGCTGGTAATCCCTTACCCCTATCGCAAGCGTGGTATCACGCTGGACCCGTTCTCGTGATGCGGTCATCCCTTGATCGAAATGTGTCTCAAATGGGCGGTAAACCAACTCCGTATAGGCTGGATAGGCGATGACTTTACTTTCTGCATAATGAGCTTTTTCCTTTTCAACTAATCCAAGAAGGTCACCTGTTCGAACGATAAAGCTGTCGAATATATGCTCCCCTCTCGGCAAATTATCAATAATATATTCATAGGTAAATACCTTCTTAAAACCAGGTAATACTAGTGCCTTGGCTTTCTTTTTATGATAAGAATGAGTAAGTGTATCTGATAATTTATCTTCAATAAGCAAATAGAAGATAGGGAAGATAGAGTTTCTCTTCACATTTACAGTAACTTTTAAAGACTCACCCGCATTAAAGTCTGTTTTTGGTATTTCACGCGTAATTTCCAGCTCATCCAGAGAATAGAATGATAGGCCCACACAATAGAGCGCAAAAGGTAAGAAACTATAAAATAAGAACCAGCTTACAAATCCCCCCTGAAACATCGCATATGAAAAAGTAAGCAATATCAAAAATAGTAAGACAACAAACTTCCATACTTTTTTGAATGGAATCCACAATTTCTTCATGGTTACTTCACAAGCCTTTGAACAGGAACAGGTAATCTCATAATCACTCGGTTGACAATTTCTTCTGCTGTAATTCCTTCAAACTTTGCTTCTGATTTCAAAATAATTCGATGTGATAGTACAAATGGTGCTAAATACTGGATATCATCTGGAAGACAAAAGTCACGGCCATACATGAAGGCATAGGCTTGTGCCGCTTTCATCAAAGCGATTGATCCCCTTGGACTGGCACCAAGGTAGACCCCAGGAAAGCGTCTAGTCTGGTTAACGATATCCACTATATAGCGCTTTATCGTTTCATCCACGTAAACCTCTTTTATTTCTTTTTGCAGTGCTATTAAACCTTCAAGGTCAATGACTGAATACAGGTCTTCAATTGGCGGGACCTTTTGTGCCCTATTTAGAACTTCTATCTCTTCATCTACTTCAGGGTAGCCCATTTTCATCTTCAACAAAAAGCGATCGAGCTGTGCTTCAGGCAGTGGATACGTTCCTTCGTACTCTATCGGATTTTGGGTGGCCATAACAAAGAATGGTTTTTGCAGTCGATGGGTAACACCATCAATCGTTACACTCGCCTCCTCCATCCCTTCAAGTAAAGCCGATTGGGTTTTGGGTGAGGTTCGGTTAATTTCATCTGCGAGAATAATATTCCCCATCAACGGTCCTGGTCGAAATTCGAATTCCATTTCCTTTGGATTATAAATCGAAATTCCGGTCACATCTGAGGGTAATAGGTCAGGAGTAAACTGGATCCTCCGGAAGTTAGCATTAACAGACTTCGCAAGTGCACGGACCATCATCGTCTTCCCCACACCTGGTACATCTTCTAGGAGCACATGGCCTCCTGCTAATAAGGCAATAAGGCTAAGCTCGGCTACATTTCTTTTTCCAATCATAACCTTTTCAATGTTTATAAGAATTTTCTCTATCGTTGGGTTCATTTGTTCTCGAGCCACGTAACATCCTCCTCATGGGTCTTACATTTATAACATTATATCTAAATATTCTATATTTTTCTGTAAAATTCCTGTAAAAAGTTACGCTATACAAAAAATCCCAATAAATAGTAGACGATTGAGTACCAGAAATGTTTCAAAAATGGAAAATTTCCACATTAGAAGAAAATGGAGGTGTCCTGATAGACAAAAAAAACCCACTTTGTTTAAACTAGGTTAACAAAGCGGGGGTTTTAGTATCATAGTTTCATGAGAAGATTGTTTATAAAAAAATCCCACGGAGCAGATTTTTAACTACATAATAAACAATAACAGAGGCAAAAATTTGGGCAACAATAGAAAGCAACATAAAGAACTTTCTTTTTAGGAAAGAGTACTTTAAAAATTTCTTGTTCAGATACGGTCCTATAACAAAAAAGGCATTGATCACAAACGTAAACGTCCATTGAAATACTGTTTTGGGATTTTCATAAACACCTGCCTTGTAAACATCAAGCATGATCCTGCCAAGTAAAAACACTAAGATACTGAAAATCACTTGAACACCTAGAAAATAGATTATTAATTCTTCGATTCGTTCCAATGTTTCTAAAGTCATGTTCATTCCTTATCCTTTAATATGAGATTTGCTGTAGATAAAAGTTCCCATGCATAATTGTACGTTTTTAGTTGTGTTTTTTTCATAGATCATATATAGGCCGATTATAGAAAAATCGCCCGAAGGAGGTTTATTATCACATAATAAACAATAACAGAGGCAAAAATTTGGGCAACAATAGAAAGCAACATAAAGAACTTTCTTTTTAAGAAGGAGTACTTTAAAAATTTCTTGTTCAGATACGGTCCTACGCCAAGAAAAGTATTGGTCACAAACGTAAGCGTCCTTTGGAATACGGTTTTGGGATTTTCATAAACACCTGTTTCGAAAACATCAAGCACGATCCTGTCAAGTAAAAACACCAAGATACTGAACATTACTTGAACACTCAGATAATAGGATAAAAAGAATTCGATAAGTTCCATTGTTTCTAAAGTCATGTTTCATTCCTTTTCCTTTATTGAAATTCGTTTATTCTGTTTCCCTCTATTTTCCTATTTATTATAAAAGCTAATTTTTTATTATTCTATATTCAAAGAAGGAATTGGTTATTTTGTACCAATCATCCATCAGAATTTAAAAAAATTACACCTGTTGACTAGACGTTTTCCTTTGCCCCTTTTCAACACCCTCTGCATGCGAGAAAACAGATAAAAAAAGAGGCTCTCCAAAAGTTCAAAGAACAATCGGAAAACCTCTTATTATTAACCTTATTCCCTATAGACATGCTCCTATAACGGGGCTAAATTACATCTTCATACCTGTTCTTTTGAGTCAACCTAACATTTTAGGATACTTTTTTAGACTGTTTCATTTCCAGTTCTTGTTTTGCAGCCCTTTTTGCCCAGTAGGTGGCAACCAATGGTCCAGAAATATTATGCCACACTGAGAAAATCGCACTCGGAACAGCCGTAAGTGGAGAGAAATGGGCGGTCGCTAACGCTGCGGCAAGTCCTGAGTTCTGCATTCCGACCTCGATTGCGATTGCTTTTTGATCGGCATACGGGAATTTGAACCATTTTGAAATAAAGAAACCTAATACCAATCCAACAAAATTATGGAGAATAACCATACCAAGAATTGCTAATCCTGATTCCAGGATATTTGCTTTATTCGCTGCTACTACGGCTGAGATAACACCGACGATTCCAATTACAGAAACAAGTGGCAGGATTTTCGCGCCTTCTTCTGCTTTGTCCTTCAAAATCCATTTGAAGACGATACCAAGAATAATAGGAAGAAGAACGATTTGAACTGTTGAGAGAAGCATGTCCTTTCCAGATACAGGAAGCCACTGGCTCGCTAATAGGTAAATAAGTGCAGGAGTTAGGATTGGCGATACCAAAGTCGCTACCGATGAAACCGCAACTGACAAAGCGACATTTGCTTTTGCTAGGTACGACATTACATTGGATGCAGTTCCCCCTGGACAGCAACCGACCAATATTACACCAACTGCCACTTCAGGAGGGAGATTCAACCCTACTGCCAGAAGATAAGCTACACCCGGCATTATGATGTATTGAGCTGCAACCCCCACGAACACGGCAAGAGGCTGTTTAAATACGGACTTGAAATCTTCTACAGATAATGTTAATCCCATCCCAAACATGATTATTCCAAGAAGGATCGAGATATAAGGGGCAATCCAGGTAAAACCGCCTGGAAACACCATGGCTAAAGCCGTGAATAATAAAACCCAGTAGATAAAAGTGTTACCTGCTACTGTACTAATTCTTGCTAGCATATTCATTTGTTGTTCACACCTTTTTTAGAATTTTTCAATTATCTTATTATACATTATATTCAGACAACATCAATGACATTTTTCGTTATAAAATAACAAAAAACCTCATGATCCTTAAAGGTATGAGGAAATATACACAAAATTAAGAGAAGGACATTTATCAGTTCAGTGAACTGATAAATGTCCTTCTCTTTTCAAATTTTTGCTAGGAATGATACCGACTAGCAAAAATCACTATTACATCAAGCCGCATTTATGAGCCTTTCCTAAACAACCGTAGTTCCTTTGCAACAGCACGGTATGTGATTTCACCCTTCAATATGTTTAATCCAAGCATAAGTATTATGACCCTATAAGCTCATCAATTTCCCTCTTAGTCGGTAGAGCAGAGATTGCTCCTTTTCCTGTTGTAGTGAGAGCACCGCTAGCATTGGCAAATTGGAGGATAGAGGCTTGGTGGTCTCGCAGCACTTCCTCAATGTTTTCAGGATTTGCATGCAATTCTAGTAATTGATATAAAAATCCGCCAATGAACGCATCACCAGCTCCAGTTGTGTCCACCGCTTCAACAGAATATCCGCTCGATTCAAACTTTTGATCTTTTAAAATTAAATCCGCTCCGGCAGCTCCCTTTGTGTAGACAACTGCCTTCACGTTTCCAACGAATAACGATTGTATAGCCTCCGACTCATCTTGTATTCCCGTAATAAAATTAAGCTCTTCATCGGAAACCTTTACGATATCTGCAGTCGGTAAAAATTCGAGAATCGCCTTACGACAGTCCTCTGGTTCTTCCCAAAGCGGAAGCCGCACATTCGGGTCAAAGCTGACCAAGCCATCCGCAGCTGAAACAGCGGCAATCGCTTTTTTATGAGCCTGTTTCATTGGGCTTTCCACCAGATCAACCGAGCAAAAATGGAGTATATCCCCCGCCTGGAACCATGTTGGCTCAATTTCCGCCTCGCATAACAGCAAATCAGCAGAAGGATTACGATAAAACGAAAAATCACGTTCCCCGTTTTCTTTTAACGAGACAAATGCTAAGGCAGTATTCGCATCACCAGTCCTGTATACTTTATCTGTCTCAACACCTGCCTCAACAAGCTTTTCGACTAAAAAATCGCCAAATGCATCGTTCCCTAATTTAGAAATCATCGCTGCATCCTGCCCATATTTGGCAACAGCCGCAGCCACATTTGCCGGTGCTCCCCCTGGAGCTCTCTCAAATGCGACAACATCCTTTAAGGCAACCCCTTTTTGAAGAGGAATAAAATCAATTAACACTTCACCAATCGAAAATAGCTTTCCCATTTTGTCACCTCTAGTACAACTAAAAAATTATTTGATATCCCATTTAACTGCCTTTACATTCGTATGTCCACCACGAGCAAACACACGTATTCCACTACTAGCTTTACCAGGAAAAATCCTTCCAGTAAATACTTCCTCTCCATCATTTACAAACACTTCAACAGAGGAAACATCAACAAAGATTCGAATTGAAATCTTTTCAGCGTCCAACGTACATTTCCGAACCGTACCAAACTCCTCAGCGAAAGATTCGCCCGACCTAGTCCGATCAAACACAACCTTTTTCGCAACACCATCATATTTAATCACGGTTTTCTCCATTTCTCCAACCCGAAGTTCCAAACCAAACTCCTCAGCCGTACTATCAGAGAATTCCGCAAGAAGCTCATACACGTCTCCCTCAAAGTTACCGAGACGAACATTCTCATTCTCAACACTTTGGCTGGTTTCCACCTTTTCTCCGCGAAGCAATTTCAGCTCAGAAACCGGCTGTTGAATCAGTTTTCCGTCTTTAATCGTTAACTCACGAGGAAGTGTTAAACAGTGTGCCCAGCCATTTTTATCAGTAGGATAGTCAATTTCCGGTAATCCCATCCACCCAACTAAAATCCGCCTCCCCTTGTGATCTACCGTTGTTTGTGGTGCATAAAAATCAAAGCCCCGATCCAGTTCATGGAATGCACCATGCTTTAATTCGATATTCTCAAAATCTATTGGACTTCCAACTACATACCCTGATTGATAAATATTTTGATAGCAGTCACCTTCCGCTTTTAATCCTTGTGGGGAGAAAAGGAATACGCCATGTCCATCCAGCTCAAAATAATCCGGACATTCCCACATATAACCGAACTCTTCACCTAACCCTGTCTTCACTTCGTCCATAAACTGCCAATCTTTTAAATCCTTAGATTGAAATAAAACTACACTTCCAGTCTCATTTTCCCTTTGGGCACCAATCACTGCATAGAAGAGGTCCCCATTTTTCCAAACCTTTGGATCACGAAAATGGTCAGTATAACCGTTAGGAACTTCTGCAATCACCGGTGCATCCATTTTGACAACACTTCCATCCGGACTCATCACAGCCAAACATTGATAGGGATGTCGATTCCAATATTCATCGCGCGTATTGCCTGTGTACATGAAATATAATTTCCCATCATGCTCAATTCCGCTTCCAGAATACGCCCCATGACTATCAAACTCATTCGACGGCTCGATACCCATTCCAACATTTTCCCAGTGTATCAAGTCTTTAGACTTCGTATGATACCAATGCTTCAACCCATGAACCGGCCCGAGCGGGAACCATTGATAGAATAAATGATATTCCCCATTAAAATAACTAAAACCATTCGGGTCGTTTAACAATCCTGTCACCGGCTGAATATGAAAAGACTGGCGCCATGGGCATTGGTTCACTAGTTTGGCTAGCCCTTGTATTTCCTCTTCGGATACTTCGTCCATGGTTCTGTATCGCTGCTCTTTTGTCCATTCCATGCTGTTCACTCCTAATGCGCAAAAGGAGAATCACGGGATTCTCCTTTTCATTTTTTATTATGCTGCTACTTGATCGGATGTTTGTTTAACTGCTTTTTTTTCTTCTCTTTTCGCTAAAACAATCGTGACGATAAATGCTACGGCAAATGCGATGGCCATACCGATAATATAAGAAATTATGGTATCTGGGCGAATCGAGATGATTCCTGGTATACCTGCTGCCCCTAGTGCAGTCGCTTTAACCTTGAACAACGTAACAAAGCCAGATCCAACGGCAGAACCAATAATCGCACCGATAAATGGATAGCGTAACTTCAAATTAACCCCAAACATCGCTGGTTCAGTAATCCCTAGTAAGGCAGAGATACCAGCTGCTGAAGCAGTTCCTTTGATTTTGGCATTTTTCGTAGTCTTTAGCACCGCAAGAGTCGCTCCTCCTTGTGCCATGTTTGACATCGCCGCAATGACAAAGATAAACGATCCACCGGTTTTCACGACATCAGCAAGCAATTGTGTTTCTACCGCAATAAAGCTGTGGTGCATACCTGTAATAACAATTGGTGCATATAGTAAACCGAAAATGATCCCGCCAATGATACCTGTGGTGTCATATAACCAAACGATTCCATCTGTTAATAAATTTCCAGCTGAACGTGTCAACGGGCCTACCAAAGTAAACGTTAAAACCCCGGTAATAAAGATAGACAATAAAGGTGTTAATAGATTGTCTAAAGCAGATGGAATAACCTTCCGTAAGGATGTTTCGATTTTTGCAAGAATAAAAGACGCGGCAAGAACCGGAAGTACTGTTCCCTGATAGCCTACCTTTTCAATTTCTAGGCCAAAAAGATTCCAAACTGGGACTTCATTATTCAGTACTGCTGCACCGTAACCGTACCCATTTAATAAGTCCGGATGAACCATTAGCATTCCAAGAGTAGCCCCAAGGAAAGGATTCCCACCAAACCGTTTCGTTGCTGAAAAACCAATTAATATAGGTAAAAAGACAAAGGCAGCATTTGCAAATGTATTAATAAGTGCCGCTAAATCTGCCATTTCCGGATTGGCATCCACTAAGGATTTTCCTTCAATAAACAAGTCTGGAGCAGTTAAGACATTGTTTATCCCCATTAATAAACCGCCAGCTACGATCGCTGGAATAATCGGAACGAAGATGTCTGACAGCATTTTGACAAATTGCTGAATCGGATTCAGTTTCTTCGTCGCCGCATCCTTCACATCACTCGTTGACATTTCCGTTTGACCAGACATCTTCGCCAAGTGCTTATAGACCTCGTTCACTGTTCCAGATCCTAGGATAATTTGAAACTGACCTCCTGTTGAAAAGGTCCCTTTCACGACATCCATGTTGTCCAATGCTGCTTGATCTACGACCGATTCATCCTGTAAAACAAGACGTAAGCGTGTGGCGCAATGCGCTGCAGCTGATACGTTTTCCTGACCACCAATGGCATCCAAAACTTCCCGTGCAATTTTTTTATGATCCACTTTAATCCCTCTCTTTTCATTTGTTTTAGGAACCGGTTCCATTAAGAAACAAAAAAATAAGTTCTTTTCTCTAATGGAACCGGTTCCGATTTTAATTAAAAAAATAAATAGTTAAAAAGAGAAACCATATTCAATTGTTACCAAGTGAACAGGTCCTCTTAATTGGAACCGGTTTCGTTGTCTCTATTATAGGGGACAGTTCAAAAGATTGTCAACGCTTTCCCGCTCAATAATTTCAAATTTAGAAAGTGTTACTTTTTCTACAGGACGTTCATTGACTAACTCTACAATATGTCTTGCGGCCTTTTCCCCCGCTTCTTTGTAAAAAAACTTCGCCGTCGTTATGCCCGGATGAATGATTCCTGTCACATCATAGCCTCCAAAACCTGTAACTGCTAAGTCCTGAGGGACCGTGATCCTCTCTGAATACGATGCCTTCAAAACCCCAAGAGCGATATTATCGGTTGCACATACAAAGATCGCAGGCTGAAATTCATGGATGATTTCCTTTGAACTCGCTTGTGCAGCTGGAATATTGAATAATGTCTCATAGAAGCGAACATCACAATCCTCGACTTCTTGTATCGCCTTTTTAAAACCCTGCTTTCGTTTCACGCCTACTGAAATATCCCGTTCCGTTACGCCTAAATAAGCAATTTTCCGATATCCTTTTTCTAGTACGTACCGCCCCATCGCATAACCGGCATTAAAATCATCATGAATTAGACTATGAAAGTTCTCATGCTCTTGTCCAATTAACAGTACAGGAACCTTAACACTTTCAAATGCCTGGATATGCTGATCTGTGATTTCAGTAGCAAGCAAAATAATCCCCGCCATCTTTTGATTGGCGAAGCTATAGATGCTTTCTATCTCTCGGTCCAGATTTTGACTTGTATTGGAAATAAGCATCTGATAATTCATTTTCTTTAATTGTTCATCGATGCCAATTAATGTTTGTGAAGAAGCATAGGAATCAAGCCGCGGGACAATCGTGCCAATAATATTCGTTTTCTTCGCTTTTAAACTCTGCGCAAATGGATTCGGAGAATACCCGGTCTCCTTGATTGCCTGTTCAATTTTCTTCTTCGTCGCTTCCCCAACCGAGCCGCCATTTAAATACCGAGAAACCGTACTTTTCGCCACACCCGCAAGCTTAGCAATATCTAAAATTGTACTCATTGTCCTCTACCTCATAACATTTCAAATTCATATACCATTATAGTAACATAAATAACTTCATCCACTTATTTTTAGGAGATAGTCTATACTTGAAAAATTTTATTACAACTCTTCTGCTTTTTCAGGTGACATAGGTTTCTTTAACGGTGTAACCAATGTGATTACCAGTGCAACAACCGCTAAAATCATCATGAAGTAGTAGGATTGGCTTGAGGCAAATATTGATGCCAGTTCCGTAATTCTTTCTGTCACACCTTGTTTAACTAAATCCCCTGCATAGTCTGTTGCATTTGAGGTATAAATGGTTACGACAACCGCTGTACCAATCGCCCCTGCAATTTGACGAACCGTATTGTTAACGGCTGTGCCATGTGTAACAAGTTCCTTCGATAATGCATTTAAGCCTGCTGTGTTCAGCGGCATGGTTATAAAGCTTAAACCGATACGCAAGAAAATCGTACGAATCATTAAAAAAGCAAATGTCGTGTTTTGCGTTAAGTCGGTGACAACCCACATCGAAGGGATGACAAAAATTAAACCGATAATGAATAATGGCTTTGCGCCGAATCGGTCATACCATTTTCCGGTAACAGGTGAAAGAAAAGCATTGACGATGGCCCCTGGCAATAATAATAATCCTGCATCAAATGCTGTAAAACCACGGCCATCTTGTAAATAAATCGGTAATAAAATCATATCGGCATATAACATCATCGTTACGATAATGTTAATGAGAGACGTCATTGTAAACGTTTTGTTTTGGAACACTCGTAAATTTAAAAACGGATCACTTGCGCGTAATTGACGCATTGTGAAAAACACTAACACCAATACCCCCGCAATAATTGACGTTAACACCATCGCATCGCCCCATCCGTGACTACCGGCATTACTAAATCCATATAATACTAGCCCGAAGCCGATTGTTGATAGTATGAAACTTAGCACATCCAATTCTGCCTTCAATCCTTCAGAAATGTTAATTAAATATTTGAATGCTAATACAATAACAATTCCTACAAGCGGAATTAAACCTATAAACAACCAGCGCCATGATACATATTCAATGACAAAGCCAGATAATGTTGGTGCTATAGCAGGAGCGAAAATCATGGCAAGCCCTATTAGGCCCATTGCGCTTCCTCGTTTTTCAAGTGGGAAAATAAACATAACGACACTCATCATGAGCGGCATAATAATACCTGCACCAGCAGCTTGAATCATACGTCCTATTAATAATATTGAAAAATTTGGTGCAATCGCACAAATGATAGAACCGATTAATAATAATAGCATTGAGCTAATAAATAATTGACGTGTTGAAAAGCGCTTCATTAAAAAAGCCGTTACCGGAATTAATATACCGTTAACCAGCATGAATCCTGTTGCTAACCATTGTACAGTTGTCGCACCAACATCAAACACTTCCATAAATTCACTTAATGCAACATTTAATAGTGTTTGGTTTAATATCGATAAGAAACCTCCAAGCAGCAACACAAACAGTAATACTTTCTTATTCATTTGTTGAGCCATAGAAAACTCATAGACCTCCTCTTTACTTTATCAACATAGTGACGATAAAATAGATTGTAACAACTTTTAAATTAAGAAACCACCAACATTATTTAATAAAACGTCAACTATGCAACGGTTCACTTAATTATGTTGTAAAAGTGTTAGGTTAATAGTCAAAGGAGTTAATAAAATGTCTGCAAGGAAAGAGGATCCACGTGCTATTCGCTCCAAGCGTTTATTGAAGGAAGCGGTTATATCATTATTAATTGAATCACAAAATTTACAGGAATTAACGGTTCAAAAAATAACAGCAAAAGCTGAATTAAATCGTGCTACATTCTACCTGCATTATGTAGATATGCAGGATTTACTGAAGCATGTCGTTTATGATATTTTCGACGATTTGTCTAAGAAATTATCACCTCTTTTACAACCAGAACATGTAGATTTAGATGAACATAGACTTACCTTTTTGGATTACTTTTATCAACATCGAAAGTACTTATCCGTGTTATTCGAAGAGAAGGCGTTCCAAAAGAAGCTCCATAACTTTATCGTGGAATTCGTTCAGGCTAGGCGCGATCTAAATAAAATAGTAACAGAAGATGCTGTTTCAAAAGATATTATCGCATCCTCAATTCTAGGTATTTTAATGTGGTGGATTCGGGATGGAAAACATTATAGCTCTGAATATATTGCACATCAAATGTCGGTATGGATGACTAGGAGATATTAAGAATGGTCGCACCAAAAGGATAAAATCACGGCGAAAATGTTTACCTCTATGTAACGTAAGAAATAAAAAAGAAGCCTCCCAAAAGTTCAGTGAACTTTTGAGAGACCTCGATTAATATCCTTAATGTTTTTCCTCCTTTCTAAAGACATACTGAATAATATGAAAGAAATTGCATTTATAACATGGCTACTTGACTATACTTGTCCATTTTTTTATATAACTAGGAATAATATAGCAATAGAGATTACTTTTTCTGAATAAGGGGAGCAACATTAGCTGACCTATAAGAGATAGAGGATGAGAAAATAGATACAAGCTTTTAAATTTTAACAACATAAAAAAGACTACCTCCTTAAATTTAGGAAGTAGTCTATACTTTTGGGAAATTGGGTCTGTCCCCCATTGCGTTAAAGCAGTTATTCACTGAGGGACTGACTCCATTATTCAAATTATAACATTAAGCCATGACGTTCAAATGCTGCTGCTTCTAGAACGGACATACCTTGCGCCTCGGCAGCCTTTGCCACTTTTTCCGAAACTTGCGGTGCAAGATTGGCAGGAGCAGCGTAGGACATTTCTCTTGCGCGCGCAGAATTTCTGCGTTGGAACGGTCCCCAAATAGCAAAGGTTTTACCAGGGCTTTGTATATTAACAAAAAGTGTGTTTCCATCTGGCGAGAAGGTAGGACCTGCCAATTCTGAATTACTTAGACGGTTGTGGGCAAAAGGATAAATTTTGCCTTCTGGAGTAATTCCCATAAGTCTATCATCACCTGAACCATCTTCTGCGTACCAAAGGTCGCCCCATGGAGTCATACATATATTATCTGGATATTCCATTTCTCGTGCATCATTACCCTCATAGAAAAGCTCCAATGTATTAGTGTGAGGAATATAACGGTAAACGCGTCCGAGTTTTTTGTCACCGGCAGAGGTGTCATCGAACCAGAAAACACCCTCTTGGAAGAAAGCTCCCTCAAGTCTTGAGAATTTAATGCAATTCTGTGCAGCTGCTTCCTCTCGGCAAAAATGAGGATCTACTTTCTTCCAAACAATTTTAAATGTTTGTCCTGTTTTGAAAGTGCTTGCTGCTGGATCCGTTACCGCTTCAATCGCAGCTGCATACAGCGTACCGCCTTCTTGTAACGCGCCAGGCTTTTGGCTCGTGTTATTTGGGATAAAACGGTAAAGGTAGCTTGGGCTAGCATCTTCAGTTAAGTATACATATCCTGTAGATGGGTCAATTGCACAGGCTTCGTGTGCAAAACGACCCATCTCCTTGATTGGAGTTTTGGACATTTCGTTTTCAGGCTGCTGTGGATCTACTTCGAATACATATCCATGTGTTGCAGAACGTGTTTCTTCACAAGTTAGCCATGTACCCCATGGTGTCGCTCCGCCAGCACAATTTCGAATTGTACCTGATGAGGTTACATATTCTTTGATAACTTCTCGATTAGCTCCTACTACTAGGGCCGTTGTACCACCTTGAGCAGCTGCATCAAAAGGATTGCTTCCAAATGCTGCGCCTGTCCCCAATTCATGGTTACGAACTAGAACGGTAGTATTGTTAGGTCCTTCGAAAGCTGCCATCCCATCAAATGCGCCAGGGATTTTTGCCCCATTTGACATTAGACCGCCTTCTTTAGAGATAATTTTGTAATGAAAACCTTTTGGAAGGTCAAGAATTCCATTCGGATCCGGCACCAAAGGACCGTAACCGCCAAAGCCGCTGGTTGGATTGTTCGTCGTATCCGCAAATGCTTTTGAACCAAGTGCTAATACCCCAGTTGACCCAAGTGTGAGGGCAAGTGTACCCATTCCTCCCGCTTTTAAAAAGTCTCTTCTGTTCAAGCCATTTTTAGAAGTTTCATTATTCACAGACTATCTCTCCTCAAATATTATTATGAATCTAGTAATAGACTAAATTGAAAGTTTTAAGGGAAAGTAGGATTTTTGTAAAAATTCAGTAAACTATTGATAAGGAATTGTAAATATGTCTTGCCTTTACGACATTAACTGAATACTTTACCTATTCTTTACACTTCTTAATATGGTGTTTACACTCAAGTAATTAGTTCTTCAACTTTCTTCTGTACTATTTAATAGAATCTACTAGAGGAGGAAATGAGTAATGAAAATCATGAAACTGGTAATGAGCCTGATGACTATTGCATTTTTTATGGGTTCTCTAATGGGGACACAGTCAAAAGCAACAGCAAATGGAACGGAGTTTGAACGAGGTGTATCGGTAAATGTAAAGATGATGTCATATAACATTCATCACGCTGAAGGTGTTGATCGAGTATTAGATTTGGAACGAATTGCTAAAATTATTGAAGATGAAGGGGCAGAGATTATTGGACTGCAGGAAGTGGACAACCATTGGTCAGAACGCAGTGCTTTTGAAGACCAGGCAAAATGGCTTGCTGAGCGGCTTGGTATGTTTTATGTCTTTGCTGCCAACTTGGACAGAGATCCATTAAATGAAGGGGAGCCGCGCCGTCAGTATGGAACAGCGATTTTGAGTAAGTATCCGATTTTGAACTCTGAAAACCACTCTCTTACTAGAATCGGAAATACGGAACAGCGAGGTCTCCTTGAAGCTACAATTAATGTAAAAGGAAATCACCTGCATTTTTATAATACGCACTTGGCTTTAACAACGGCCGAGCGTGAAATACAAATGAAGGAAATCATTGCGATAGCAGGAGAATCCAAAGGACCAAAAGTAATTATGGGAGATTTAAACGCAGTCCCAGAAAGCATTGAAATGAAACCAATGTATGCAAATTATCTTGACGTGTTTGCGGATCAGCCTGAGGCTTATACCTATTCGGCTACGAATCCTACTAAACGTATTGATTACATTTTTACCTCATCCGATATTAAAACGGTAGAAACAGATGTAATAAATACATTAGCTTCCGACCACCTGCCAATCACAGCTGAAATTGTATTGGAAAGACTGGAACCTTTCTATAATGGCGGAAAGTAAAGACCAGAATAAATTCCCATTAAGCTGTAATGGCTTGGTGGGTATTTTTTTGATTAAGTCACCAACGGTCTTTTTAAGTGTTCTTTATTTTAGCTAATCTAACAAACTTTTCATCTCTTTGTTTAATTTTCTGTTGAACTTCTTCATCGTCTGCATATGTAAATAATCCACTACCTGTTTTGGTTCCTAGATTTCCACTTTGAACTTTTTCCTCAACAAATGCTGGAATCTTTACCTCTTTGGATAATTCTGGGGCAAGATTCTCTACTACACTCTTCCAAATGTCAAGTCCTCCAAAATCAGCGGTTTCTAATGGACCAATAAATGCCCATCTGAATCCTGGACCATCTGTAATGGCTAAATCAATATCTTCTGGGGAAGCAATCCCTTCATCTAGTAAGTGAAAAGCTTCACGGACTAGTGCTGCTTGCAAGCGATTGGCAATGAAACCAGGGATATCTTTTTTCAGAACTACTGGTTTTTTCCCTATACTTTTCAGTACTTCTACGGTTCGGTCAATAATTTCTTGTGCAGTATCCGGTCCCTTCACCACTTCCACTAACGGAACAATCTGTGCTGGATTAAAGAAGTGGGTGATAATTAACCGGTCTTTCTTCTGAATCCCTTCCGATAATTGTCTTAGTGAAAACGTCGAAGTATTGGAAGCAATAACGGTATCATCCTCGATCAATTCTTCCAATTGTTTGAACAAGCTAAATTTAATATCTAAATTCTCTGAAGCGGCTTCGGTAACAAAGGATGTATCCCTAACCGCCTCTTCTAAATTAGTCGTTGTAAAAATATGAGACAGTGCGCTTTCTTTATCCTTTTCACCAATAACTCCCTCATGAATTAACATATTTAAATTCGTTGAAATTCTAGTAACCGCATTGGATAAAAATTCAGCTTTAATATCATATAAAAAAACATCATATCCTGCCTGTGCATAAAGTTGAGCAATTCCATGCCCCATTGTACCTGCACCTAATACAGTAACTTTTTCACTCATCTGTACCCCACCTTTGTCAATATTTACTAATCTATTTTTTATATTACAATAATTCTGTTAATACGAGAAGCATTTGTAGTCGTAACCGTTCCACCCTTTTTGAAGGCTGGATGATACGTTTGCCAAAATACTGATTAACTTGTATTAGTGGGGCAGGTAAATTTATATTTTTTACTTAATATTCCGGAATTAGAACGAGCCATAGTTAATTGCTTAAGCAAACAGTAAGTATATGACAGCCATTACTTGGAAAATAACAGCCAAAGGACCATAATTTCGATTCTCTTTTCGACAATATTCTTCCTACAAAAATGAAAGAAACGCAGGTTTGACAGCATTTAAAGCTTTTCTAATCAATCGTTTAGTTAAAGCCGATTCAACTAATTAATCGTTTGATTAAATAGCGCCTGATCCCTTTTAACAAACGAATTTTTAGCTATTTTAAAGTGAATTAATTGTCGTATAAAAATTGAAAGTGTAAGGAATTATCTTCAAAACTAACAATAGAAACTTGCAAAATGCATTTTCTGACAAATACAAACATCTTTATTACTAACTAATCGTTTGATTGAAAGTACAGTAAACCCTTTAAAATAGGCTTTCCCCCGTTTTTTAGATAAATTTTTTGTCTAGGAAAACTCTAGTATATCTACTAACAAAACCAAGACTACCTCCTGGTTAATAGATAGTAGTCTTTACTTTGATTATTCTTGCTAGTAGCAAAAAGGAAGCGACGCTGACCAAGGAGGTAACTTATCCAGAGGCTGGTGTAGCTCTCAAACAAATTATGGACAGACTCGGCCATTCAGATGATTAGATACCAAAAATGTCTGTCTCTACAGTACACGAAAAATAAAAAAAGAGGATTCTCAAAAGTTGGTCAACTAATGAGAAAGCCTCTTTTAATTTACATTATGTTAGCATTTTGTTAGCAATTCACTCAAAAACCCTTATATATCAAGGGCTGGAGGACATGATTACATCATGCCGCCCCTAAGGTGAGAGTGTGTAATATCTTTAACCTGGTGTACGGAAAGTGCGGTATTTTAAGGTTTTGTTAATTTCTGTCTGTAACATCTTTAACGGGATATTATCGTTTTTTATTTGATTGCGTTAGCAAAATGTTAGCAATTTCAAGCAGATAGACTTTTACGGTTGTTCACACATTCCACATGTCCAGAGTGTATGTGGCAACATATGGGGGTGCTGGTGAAATACTCTTAGTAATCATCTGATTCAGATTCTGTTTGCTCTCTATCTAAGATTATATATTTGTTAGTCTCCTACATATTAGCAGCCTGTAACTTTGCTTGCTCATTAATCAAACAGATTCTTTTATATTCCTTAATAATACACCAATGAGAATGAGCTTAGTTCTTACTCCATTAAAGTGCCCTTTAATGGAATAACGACTAGCTTCTGTTAGCTGGTTTTGTGGAAGAACCTGACATATAGCTAAACATATTTCCCCAATTTTTTATTGCCAGCTAATAAGAAAGTATAAAAATTTCACAGTAATTTTATTCTTTCTTATCGCGCATAAGTGCAAATACTCCTCATGAACCGCCACATAAGGTTTGACTACCTGCAAGTTTTCTTTATATCCTTTGATTCTTTGGAAAAATAATTTCAAAACTTGTTCCCACTCCAACTTTGCTATGCACTTTTACTTTTCCATAATGTTTGTCAATAATCCATTTTGCAATCGCAAGCCCAAGACCAGCTCCCGCTTCTTCAGTCCGGGATTTATCCACTTGAAAAAATCGATCAAATATTTTGGGCATATTCTCTTCCTCAATACCGATGCCATTATCTTGTACTTTTATCAAAACGGAATGTGAGGTCTGGGAACAAGAAATTATAATTTTTCCTCCCTCTTTCGTATACTTCATAGCATTATCAATTAAAATGACCATTAATTGATGGATTCTCTCCTTGTCTCCAATAAGAGAGACAGGATATGGAGCATCTAATAAAAGCTCTTTTTCTTGATATAAAGCTATTTCTGAGTAATGCTCGATTAATTCCATCAACAAATGACTTAATAAAAACTCTTTCTTTTCCATTTCTAGCTGATCTGAATCAGAACGCGCCAATGTAAGCAAATTAGAGACGAGCTTTGACAATCGCCGCCCTTCTTTTGATATGACAGAAATATCTATTGCCTTATCTTGTATAGTAGAAGTCGGGGAACGCCACAATAGATCTGTCTTAGTCTGGATAACAGCTAAAGGTGTTCTTAATTCGTGAGAAGCGTCTGACACAAACTGCTGCTGCTTTTGCCATGCTTTTTTAATTGGAACGAGCGCCCTTCCAGCCAAAAAGAATCCCGCACCAACCGCACACAAACATCCAATACCAGAACCGATAACTAAAATTAATAGCAATGTCTGAAGCATTTCTTTCTCAGAAGTAATGTTTCTTGCAAACTGTACCGTTATTACTCCAAAATTTGGATGATACGCTTTTATTGCGATGGTTCTAAAGTGGAACCCTTCTGCTTCTGTGTCTCGAAGCATTTCTAACTCATTAGGCCGAAATTTTGATTCATTGTCGGAAAAAACAGTTCCATCCCCATTTAATGTAATTAATTCATTTTTTTCGTTCCAAATCAGTAATGCAATACGTGGATCTCTAGGCCCTCTCGGCAATCCATCTGGCTGTATTATAGACCTCTGTTGTCCTGTCCCAGCTAGACGTTCTGCCGCCTCAAGCAAGTCATTGTTTACATCCCGATACAAACGCGACCCGGCATAAGAATAAATTACTGCTGCAAGCACACCAATTAAAATGATAAAGACTAATGAATTTAAAATAGTGAGTCTAATACGAGTTCGTTGAAACATCCCCTTCTCTCCTACTGTTCCTTCATGATATATCCGATGCCGCGTACCGTTTGAATGTCTTTATGATACCCGAACGGTTCCATCTTTTTGCGAAGATGATGGACAAATACTTCTACTATGCCGATTGTTGTATCAGAATCGAATCCCCATACTCGATCATAAAGCTGTTCTTTCGTCAAAATGGCACCTTTGTTTTGAATCATATACTCCAGCATTTCATACTGTTTTAACGTTAATTTTATAGGATAGCCATCTACTAAAATGGCTTTTTCTTTTCCAAATAGTTCGATCCCCCGATATTGAATCGTTTGATTTGTCGTTAGACTGCCGCTTCTTCTCAATAACGCTCGAATACGTGCTTGCAGTTCCGGTGCTTGAAATGGCTTGGTCAGATAATCATCTCCTCCATAGTCCAATCCTTTGACCCGGTCTCCTAATGAATCTTTGGCAGTCAAAAACAAAACAGGGGTCTCAATATGTCCCCCGCGTATCTTTTGTATAACCTCAAATCCATCCATTTCCGGAAGCATTACATCAAGGACAATCAAATCATATATATTTTGCATGGCCATAAATAGCCCTTCTTCTCCATTTTCAATGCAATCTACTTCAAATTCTTCAGATAAAATTTGGTTAATAGACTCTAGCAAGGCCACATTATCTTCTACTACTAATATACGCATCATGTGTCACTCCTTTCTTACATAGTAACAAAACAAAGCGTTCGCAGTAGACGATCGCTTTGTTTTGTTCTATTCATATCGAAGAGCCTGAATCGGGTCAAGCTTAGAAGCTTTATTCGCCGGAAACACACCGAATACAACTCCAACTAATAAAGAGAAAACAAATGATAGCAGCATAACAGGTATAGAATAAACTGTTGCTGTACCCGTTGCTAACGTAAATATGTGAGTACTGATTACCCCAATTCCTAATCCAATGAGCCCACCGAGTGAACTTAAGACAACTGCTTCAATAAGGAATTGAAGCAGAATATTTTTACGTTTTGCTCCAATTGCTTTTCTAATGCCTATTTCTTTTGTACGTTCTGAAACGGATACAAGCATAATGTTCATTATACCAATTCCACCAACAATAAGAGAAATAGCTGCACTTCCTCCTAACATTAATGTCATCGTTTCATTAACAGATGATGCAGTTTCCATTAAATCTTGGGGACTTGATACACTATAACTATCCGCATCACCCACAATTGAATACATCGTTCTTTCAATAAGGTTGGATATGAAATTCATCACATCTTCATTCTCAACCTTTACATATACTGTCCCAATAGTGGTAGTAGAAGCTAAACGTTGTCCTGTGCTAAGAGGGACAAGAATCGTATTATCTCCACTTGTTCCTAAGGAACTTCCAACTGATTCAAGAACGCCCACAACTTTGTAGGATGTTCCGTTTACCTTTACTGATTCACCTACCGGGTCGCCTAAACCGAATAATGTTTGGGCTGTGTCTGAACCCAGTACTGCAATTTTTGAATGATTATCATGATCCAAGTCTGCAATGAAACGTCCTGATTGCAGCTGTAAATCACGGACATCTAAGTAGGAAGAAGTTGTTCCAATCATTGACACTTGTGTGTTCGTTTTCCCGTTTTTTACTGTTACCCTTCCAGACACTGTTGGGGCAATTTCTTCAACACCATCGACAACTTGAATCTGTTTAGCATCCTCTTCTTTAAATGTAACATCTGAACCCGTAACCGATACAGTTAATACATTTGTACCCAGGCTTCCAATTTGATCTTGTACTTCTTTTGTTGACCCCTGTCCTATCGCAACCATGACGATCACCGAGGATACACCGATAATAATCCCTAACATCGTTAGAAATGCTCTAATTTTATTGGATTTGATACTTTTCAGTGCCATATTCAGTGTTTGCAAACCATTCACCTCCATTCTCATAGAGTTGTCCATCATGGATACGAACAACACGGTTTGCTTTTCTTGCAACATCTAAATCATGGGTAATGAGAATGATGGTATGTCCCTGCTCATTTAATGAATGTAAAATCCCCAAAATTTCCTTACTTGTTTTACTATCAAGTGCACCTGTAGGTTCATCTGCTAGTAATATAGGCGGATGGCCGGCCAACGCACGAGCAATTGCAACACGTTGCTGCTGGCCGCCAGATAATTGAGAAGGCAAATGATTCGCTCTATCTGCCAATCCTACTTTTTCTAATGCTTCTAATGCCGTTTCTCTTCGTTTCGCTGCTTTCATTCCTCGGTAAATGAGTGGGAGTTCGACATTCTCAACTGCTGTAAGCTTCGATATAAGATTGAAGTTTTGAAAAATAAAACCTATTTTTTCATTTCGAATGGTTGCAAGCTGTGAACTCTTCATTTTTCCTATTTCTTCATTATCTAAAAAGTATTCACCAGAATCAGGTCGGTCTAAACATCCAATCATATTCATAAATGTTGATTTTCCGGATCCCGATGGACCTATAATAGAGATAAAATCGCTCTTTTGTATATCAATGGAAACACTTTGAAGAGCCAACACCGTTTCGCCGCCAAGTACATACGCTTTCTGCATGTTTTTAATTTGAATAATCGGCTCATGAATAGTCATTAGTTTCCACCTCGTCCGCCTGATGGAGCACCGCCGCCAAATGGGGCTCCTCCTCCATTTCTTCCTCCAAAGTCACCACCTGGGAAGCTGCCGCCGCCTGGGAAGCCACCGCTTGGCATCATCATTCCTCCGCGCATAGAATTACCACTGGATTGTACGATCGGAATTTGAATAGTTTCTCCTTCTTTTAAACCACTTGTAATTTCAACATACGTATCATTCGCAATACCCGTTTCTACTGTTACTTTCTTTGTAGATTGTGTGGAATCGTCAGCAGTTACAGGAACTAATACATATTTTTCATCTCCGCTTTTATATACGGCTTCTACTGGAACGTATAGGGCGTTTTCTTTATTCTCGATTGTGATACTTGCTTCCGTTGACATACCAATTTTCAAGTTTTTTGGATCAGTGATTTGGATTGCAACATCAAATGTAGAAACTCCATTTGAAGATGTCCCCACATTTGCAACACTCGTTACAGTTCCTTCGAATGCTTCTTCTTCAAATGCAGTTGCGGTTATTTTTACTGCCTGTCCTACTTGGACTTTTGTAATATCTAACTCATCAACACTAATGGTTGTTTGCAATGAGCTGTAATTTATAAGGTGTGCAACTGTCTCTGAATTTTGTACAGAATCACCGTTTGCAATAGAAAGGCTAGTGATGGTGCCATCAACCGGAGTTTGTAAGATACTACCATCTGTAAAGGTTACGAGTGTGTCACCTGCTTTGACAACATCTCCTTCCTTTACACTGACAGTATCCGCTGTTAAGCTACTGCCACCAGTAGTTCCTAGGCTATCTGAACCATTATTGTCCCCTCTTGTTACTGGTGAAACGACCCTATCTCCATCTTCGATACGAAGAAGGATTGTTCCTTTTGAAGCTCCACTGCCGCTTTCCACATTAACTGCTGTAATTTCTCCACTATTTGGAGCCTTAACAACATCACCATTTTTAAACGTTACAAGTGTTTCCCCTTTAGATACGGTATCACCAGATGCTACACTTACACTCTCAACAACAAGAATTGTATTTTCGGCTGTTAGATCATAATCGGTAATGGCTGTAACCGATCCTGAACCACTAACGGCTACCTCTAATTTTCCTTTTTGTACTGGTGTTGTTTGTGCTGCAGCCACAACACCTTGAGCTTGATCTTTTTTACCTAAAAGGAGCCAAGCACTTGCTCCTCCTATTACAACAATAAATACTGAAATAATAATCCACTTTTTCAAAATTCTCTTCTCCTTTCCATCATTGATTTTGGCCTGATTGGTCGCGACCCGGCTGGAATTGACCATTACCCGGGAACATTTGACCATTCCCTCTTGGCCCCATTTCTGAAAAATCAAGGATTGTACTTTGTTTATAAACTAAATATCCTACCCCAATAGCTGCACACGTACTTATCACCAAATTTACGATGAGTAAAATTTTTATTAGATTTTGTTTAGCTTGTTCCATTTTTATGCCTCCTTATTTTACGTTGATAAGCCCATTATGAAATTCGTTCCTTAACTTTTCCTTAACATTTCACCCTTACATGTCAAATTAATGTAATCTTTCTTACGAATATTCCAAAAAAACAGAAGGCTACATGAGGTCACTGAAAAGGGCACTATAGTTTAGATAAGCGAAGGCTTCCTCAATAAAATTGAGGAAGCCTTCGCTTTTTTTTCATGTATTATAGTTGTATTTAGTTTTGGTGGTTTCTCGGATAATCTAAATCAATAACCACAACGCATCCTAGGTGTGAGCATAATCTACTTTCCAACTAATATTATAAGTAAACTGTAAAAAGATTTAGACCAAATGGATCACGAAGCAATTTATAAAATTGTACTTTAGGAAACAAGGTCAGATATCTAATTATAAATGGATGGCACTTTCTGCAAAAAAAAAGGGATACTTTAACAAGGAACATATAAAAAAAAGAGGCTTTTCAAAAGTTTGAAAAAACTAATGAAAAGCCTCTTTTACTTTTAACATTATGTTAGCAATTTGTTAGCAAACTCCTTAAAAAACCTTGTATATCAAGGGGTTGAGCAGCTATTACATCATGCCGCCCATTCATTTTCGTATATTATAGAAGAAAATGAATATAAAATACCGCGATAAATCGACATTTTCCAAGCTTTAATTAAAATAGTTTGTAATAATTTGCAAATAGGCCGAGGACAAACAGGAGGACAAAAAAATAACCCCTAATCCCTTATGACGTTTATGTGAAAAATATAAAGCCCTCTCTACGGAGAAGGGCTTGCTTAATTAGCATTAGTTACAGATTCAGTTAAACAATAATCTTCAATAAGCGAATACGGGATTTTTCCATCCCGACCAGAGCCTCGTCTATAAGTCCTGTCCCACGGACCGCCCTGGACATGAGTAATGTCCACCAATTCAAATGCTCCCAAATGTCCGAATTCTGCTACGGTTTCCTCAATGACATCAACTATTTTTTGATGTAAAGGAGTTTTCATAAATCTTGAAGATACCGATAACTTGAAAGGCTTCTCTTTATCGATTGGCTTAGTATCATCTTCACCATTAATTGCACTGCGGCCAAAGCAGTTAATTAAGAATAATTTAATGCAATATATTACCATAAACAAAAGTAAAAATGCTAAAATTCTATTATATTAAAAATAAATTCGTTAAGGATGATTAAGTTGATTGGGATTTTTTATGCAAAAGATGAGCTGGGGAGATACTTTAGGAATGTCAAACATGACATTGAGGTAATGATTGACACGCTTGCTGTGAATGGCAAGTTAGATAACTCAATAAAATTGAAATTTGATTTTGGTAACTTTGGAGTAGCAAGTTATGATATACCTGGAATAGGGAAAAATACAATTATTGCTCATAGCAAAATTGGTAATGATTTCTTCAAATCACATTTGGAAGTTTTACCACACGAATTTGCTGCAAAAAAATGGGTTCCAGGAATGTCCATGGCATCTTATGTTAGTTCCAGTAATATTGAATATAAAGAGAATAGTCAGGTAAAACGGTCAAAAAAATTGCCAGAAGCAATTACAATCACTGAAGGAGAAGGACAAGAAAAGAAGCGGATAAACTATAGTCTCCGAAACGTTGATACAGAATACAAAATTATTGCATATATATATGAGAAGATACAAAATAAAATTAAGGAAGTACAGGGTTATACACCAACAGGTAAAATAAATATTTATACTGAGTTGGCTGTTTGTCCTAGCTGCGAACGGATTATAAAAGAATTTTCCGCTAAATACTCTAAAATTGAAGTTAATGTCTTCTACAGACAAGTACCTACAAAGGGGGGAAAATAATGGAGTATACACAGGATGATATAAAACGTACAGTGGAGTATGAATTTTTAGACGTTATTGAAGAACCGGATAGCACAGTAGGTCCTACGATATCAATTGTTTTAGAAGATTTAATATCCTTTTTTGGGTTTTCTAAAGGGTATTATTATGGCTTGGCCGCTATATTTAATCTTCTCCAAACTGAGAAATATGAAAAGAAAATCACAGATAGCGACCGGGAGCCAATAGAATTTCTTTTATCGGAAATTTCCAGATACCATAAAAATGGAGATCTCCAAGACAAAGACTGGATAATAAGTAATGAACAATTGATAAATTTTAATAATCGTATTATAAAAAGTAAGTTTAAAGAACAGAGTGATGAAAACACGGATAACAGAAACATGAATATAGAAATAAAAATTTTCGATAACAAAACCCTAGATCTCATAAAACTAAAAAAGGTCAACTTCGGTAAAGAGATTAAGTTTTCTGGAGAAAAATTAACAGATTTTCAAGGTTCCATAATTGTTAATCCAATACCTCCTGATAAAATGGGGTCTGCATAAATAAAAAACTTAATTGTTAGTGTGAACACGCTTTAGATCACTAAAAACCATAAGGCACCCTAACAGGTGCCTTATTAAGTGTAGATTCATTGCTGTCGTCATAGAGGATTCTTACAGTTTTCTTTTATTCACTTTTGAGAAAAAGAACATTGTTATTGTATTAAAAAGTGATTTCAACAACTTGAAACGACCTTTTTAATCCCAATCTTAGATATTCTAATATTATCGCAAATCTACATGTCGCTTACATTTTGTACACTGGTAAAGATTAGTTTCAACTTCCCGGTGCTTCTTTAATTTTCTACATGTTTGACAACTTAGCGTCACGTATCTACCATTGAATTCATTGTTATCCTGGTTATTACCAACTAAGACCAACTCCTCTTCCTCATCTTCCATCCCTACAGTGTAAAAGGCATATGCCAATATCACAGTCATACCGCCAGTAATATAACTGATCCAGCTCATGTGATGTCCTCTCTTCCGCTCAAAACGTAGTTCAGTTCACCATTATTATTAACAACAATCACTCGGTAAGCTTTTTCTGTGCAATACTCCTTTTGCATCTCTGAGACAAGACTGACATCATTAAGTCCCTTTTCAATTAGTACTGTAGCCAGTGTCGTCGGCTTCATATTGCATGCCGTTGCCAGTCGGTTCAGTTTAAAAGCTTGCTTGTTCGTCAGCGATACGTTCACCCTATGAACCCTCTTTCCACCAAGCCCCTTCCCCTCTATCATTAGAAGACCTCCCTATTGTAATGTTCATGACGATTGACAATGTCAAGCCTGTTACAGTGGTACTGTGGAATCTTATTGGGAGGAGGTATTACTTACAGACTATTATTTTAATACCACCACCCTCGCTTCGTTTGACAATCTTAAGTGGTTCGTTGCGCCGATGTAAATCTGCGAAGATCAATTCCTTAACATACCCACTAAACTCTATCTTTTCTTTTTCTAGGCGCTCTAAAAACTCTTTCTCCTTTTGATTGGTTATATTAAAAGAAACTGATTTTACTTTTTTGTTGCTCATGTTTTTTCCTCCTTTATCTCAATTACTAAATGGTATGAGCGCTATGACCTATATATAACTATCTATCACAAAAATAGTTTGATTTTTTTGTGAGTAATATTGTTAAAGGAATAACAATGAATTTTGTCGAATTATATGGTGAGGTGTTCATAATGTACAAAAGCAACATTGGGCAATTAATCAAGCAATCACCGTTTAAAAGGGAATACATAATGAAAAAGCTAGGGGTATCTGCTAATACATTGTCAAATTGGAGCACTGGAAAAACCTTACCATCGCTCGATAAGGCTTTTCAATTAGCCGACTTTTTAGGAGTTAAGGTGGATGATCTCTATGAACGAAAAGTGGAAGAAACTGATTCAACAATTTGAGGAAAATGGATATACTCCTAGAGACATTCAAATGATAGTCCATTTTTACAATGTAACAATGGAAACCGATAAAATATTGAAGAAAATGTACGAGGATGAAAAGAATGAACGTACTGATTCAGATTTTCTACACCACGAACGACAATAGTGTGCTACGGAGGGGAAATTATCCATTAAAGAATAGGAAACCTGATGAAGTAGCTTATGACTTTTGGAAGTGGATTAAAAAAGAACACCCATATCCATGTGAACTTGAAAAGGTAATTGTAAATGGAGAGGATTTAACCCTGCTGGTTAAGAACCTGGAGAAAGCGGCTCATGAATGAGTGGCTTTTTATTTTGCCACCAAAATATCCAAAACTTGAAGTAGGAGCTGATCACGGCCTTGCTCCAAATGAACACCAACAAAGAACCCTTCGATAATCTCGAAAGGTTTTTTCATTCTCTATTTTCAATATTTTATTGACACTGTGAACAGCTGTCTACTTCCCATTGATTCCACAAAGGATTTCCATTGTGTACATAAGGACATCCATCTGAAAAGCACTTCCTATAATAACTTCTGCCTGTCCAATACTCACAACACCATAATTGCGTATAGTGACACGGGTTAGAGTAACAGTTATATGGATTTTTCATGGTTTCACACCACTCCCTTTTTTATATAAAATATGGACAATGTATATAAAGGGAGCATGTCCTAAACAAAACGGGCATTCTGCCATAATCTACAATCGACACCGACAACATGCTGATTAATACCAACAGCTTTTTCATCACTTTATCCCCCTAATCGTGCTTATTGATTTGGTAATACACCAGAGGCAGCAAAAGAAATAGCATTGTTTAGGCTAAAAGAGGCACTTGTTCAAAAAAACATAGGGAAAGGAATTAGTTTTAAAAGGTGCTGGATTTGCTTTATACCGCAATAAGAATTAGTAATAGAGCCCTCTCCGATGAGATGGGCTTATTCTTATTCTAGACAATATAAAAAAGAAGCTAAGTAATAGCCCCTTCTACTATACCTAAACTAAATACAGTGCGGTATAATTTTTTCCATACTGTGTCTCATAGATCACCTTTAAACTTTTCGATAATACTTTATAAATTGAACTTCTTTCCATGTTGGAATGGTTGGGTCCCAGGTAAATTCAGACACTCGACTTGTTTTGCGTAGAGATTCTATCTTATTGTTCACGTCTTCCTCTGTTAGAAAAAATTCAGCTTTTCCACCGCAATATCCAGGTTTTATTCTATGGTAGTCAAATTGAAGGATATATACTTTTCTATCATCACATAAAAATTGCCTAAATTCAGTGGTTACTCTCCATTCTTCTCCCTTATGTAAGTTCCTATCTATTATCGTGGGTATTGTCCACATCTTAGTTGGAACTGGTCTGTTGACCGAAATAATAGCTTCAGGTCCGCTTTTCAAAGAATAGATTTCCCCACCAGCCACTCCTAAAACAAATTGCTTATCTGCTTGATATACCTCCATGAAATACCTCCTTCGGTTTTCCATATAAGCATAATCGTTAATTAACTTGCATGCTGCTTTGCATGTTACAATATTTCAACATCTTTATTAACCTTGAACAGTAAAAAAACAGCCATATCTTAACCGGTTCAGTATGAACTGGCACACAAAAAGGCACCGTAATTAATCACGGTGTTTTTTAATGATTTTATTTTCTTATTCAACTAAAGCAATTGTTAGCTTAAGTTCACAAATCTATGTTACTTGGACCTTCATACCCGTTTAATTCTGGTTAGTTTTATTATAAAATTATGCTTTTATTCTATACTGTTCGTCCACCCCTATCCATTACTAACACATATACTGTTAATAACATAATGTAGTGGAGGTGATTAAATGGGCTTAAGAATTTGTTGTCCAAGTTATTTTTTTAACCAAGCGAGCGATACCATAACTCTTTTACCAGCAACTCCAACTGTTGTGATTTCAGTTCCTGTTATAACTACGTTACCAAATGAACGAGTAAAAATAGATGCAATGGTCGAGACTGTTGTTAGAGCACTTGAACAAGCTAGCCAATGGGGTTTTACTATAGCCTTCAATCTCAGGCGTGATGCAACTGTCCTCACATCTGTTAATTATGGAGAAAGAGGAAATATGAAATTTGTAGGTGAACTCGGCAGTGTCATTGACGCTATTACATTAACGTGGACAGATGTACCTCTCTTACCCGGCACCTATTTATATAACATAGAAGTTACACGTGGTGATGAGACACAAGAAGATAATATTGACTTCGAGATAGTTCTAGATAGATCAATCAATGCCATTGTTTTCCACCAGTAACCCCTTAACAGTTCTAAAAGTAAAAAAAATCACCAATCTTTATGATAGGTGGTTTTTTATGCTTTCTATGTTGTTGCTTACCATATTTTATACTATAATACCTTTTTCTTGTGGGAATGCCCTTAAGTCACGAAAAAAGGTCAGGTGAGTCGAGTCGATCCATTAACTTTATTTAACTAAACTATACCTTTAGCTGAATAAGACCTACATAAAATAGTGTTTATTCTTCTTGGATTAGACTCTTTCCAACAACCTCCTAATTCATGCAAAACATTTCCGTAGTATCATTATAATGAGGTGATAAGTATGTTTATTAGCCCAATGCTACTTCATAAAACGGATGAACCATTCAATCATGATGATTATGTTTCAGAACTGAAAATGGATGGGTTCCGACTTATCTATTCCCATATAGAAGATAAAAAGCTTTATACGCGCCATCATACCGATATTACCACTCGTTTCCCTAAACTTTTGAACCTGGACATACCTAAAGGAACAGTTCTGGATGGTGAGGTAGTAGTCACAGATTCTTCTGGCAAACCAGATTTCGAAGCAGTAATGAGTAGGTTTTCAATCTTCAATTCAGACAAGGTAAAATATATGGCGAAGCATGAGCCTGTATCGTTCGTTGTATTTGACGTGCTGTACCAAAAAGGCGAGAAGGTAACCCACCTGCCGCTTTATGAACGAAAAGAAATCCTCGATGGGATCATACCAGTTAATACGCCCATTCTATCTAAAGTAATGAGCATTGAAAGCAACGGCGTAGCCCTCTTTGACCTCATTAAAGAGCAAAACCTCGAAGGAATTGTCCTAAAGAAGAAGGACAGCACCTATGAAATTGGGAAACGATCACACTCATGGCTCAAGGTGATTAATTACCAATATGCTAATGTGGTTGTTAACGGGTACCGGAAAGAAAAATTTGGATTGCTTTTATCATATGAAGATGGAAGATATGCGGGGATAATGGAGTTAGGTATGCCAAAAGAAGAGAGAAAGAAAATCTACCAAATGCCAAAGAAAGACGAGAATGATAAGTTTATCTTTATTGAACCTAAATCATGTTATGTTAAATATAGAAATATAACGAAGACCGGTCTGCTAAGACTGCCATCCTACGTTTCATTTAATGCATAAAGAATGCCTTTCACTAATGGAAATGCCTTTAAAAAGTTTCATCCATATCTACTTACGGATTAGGTATGTTACTTCCCTTTATGTCTACTAATCACCATTTATTATTGGCAAAACAAAAACTCCCCGATTTCCTTTGTAATCGCGATTCCGCTTTTACAAGTAATCAGAGAGTTCATCGAAGTCTAATGGTTTCACATGGTTTCTTATCCAATTTTCAACATCCTCCACTGGAGGTCTAGTTTCGTGATCAGCCACAGTTAAAGCAAAATCAAATAATTCATCTTCCGACGCGCTCAATTCATATCCATTCAAAACTAAAAATAAATCTGTAGAAAGTATCGCTGCTCTTTTATTTCCATCTGAAAAACAATGAGACGTAATAATGCGATGAAAATAAACCGCAGCCTTTAGGAATAGTCCAGGGTATTCTTCATGTGTTCCAAATCCCGCTTGTGGGTCAAACGCACGTCTTGCAACGCAGTTAAAATCCGCGTGGTATGGTGCGCCACCTCCGAATTCTTTGTATCCCTTTTTATGAGCTTCGATAATATCCTCTAATGTTAAATACTCAATTTCAGACATTAAGTGCGGGAAAGCCTTTCTAGTGCTTTGTAGTTGTTTTGTATGGATCTTTTTAGGATAGCGTCTCTAATTTCGTTCCGAGTTAATTTCTTTTTTTGTTGAAGTTGTTGCATTGTCTTCAACTCCTTTTCAGCTATTGCCATGTCTTCTTCCCCTACTTCTTTTTTGTTCTTTTCTGAATTATCAGACAGATTGTCCCGATTAGAAGAATCTTGTTTCACGCTATCACCCCCTTTTAGAGATTATATTCTCTATCTTCGGAAGGTAGCACAAGATTTATACATATAATACCATACACGGTGGAATTTGTGTTGAACAAATTTCGCAAAAAAGTAAAAAAATGTTACAAAACGAAAACGAAGATAGAATATACTACCTTCTATTCCCCTTTGCATATGTCTTTAAACGCGCAATAGTTGCAGCCATTCCGCATTGCGATAAAAAATCCCTTTATCTTTCGCGGTTGCAGTTTATCAACGAATCTATCTTTTTCCAGTTAGAAACTAAAGTTTCCAATCTAACTATTTTGGACCCAATTTCATTTATACCGCATTGTCAAGAGCAACCATGCTCCTTCGTTCCTGTGAGCTAACGATATGCGTAAGCGTATCCCCCAATAGATATCAATAAAAGTAGAAACGAAAAATTTGCTCTGTTTTCATTGGTATCAAATGGTATATCCTCCACTCCAATTAATAATAATAGAATGGTGGTGATAGATATGACAACTGTTAAGAAACGTTTCAAAGAGTATGTTGGAGAAAAGTTTGGTAGCTTGAAGATTATTGAGTATTATTCAGAGAAAACAGATACAGGTAGTTACCGTTATCGTTTCAAATGTGTCTGCGACTGCGATCCAAATGAAATCGTTGATAAGGAAGCTCGACACGTTGTATATGGTAAGACAGATACATGTGGCGGCTGTAACAAGCGAGATTTCGAAAAGCATATTGGTGAACGATTTGGAGATTTAGTCATTGTTGGTTTTTACTCCTTCAAAGATAAAAACTATTATAGATATTTGTTCAAATGTATTTGTGACTGCAATCCAGACGAAACAGTGGATAAAGAGGCTCATAACGTGATAAGCGGTAAAACTCAATCTTGCGGATGCAAGCAAGGAACAAGAGATCACACTCCTCTGCTGGGAGTGAAATTCGGAAAATTAGTTCCAAAAGAAGTAGTACGGCACCGTTTAAAAACAAAAGTAGAAATCAGATACTTATGTCAATGCGACTGCGGAAATCCTGCGTTGGTTTCAGTAAAAAAATACGACCTTGAAAATGGAAATCGAACACATTGCGGGTGCGAACACTTTCCCTCTAATCGTTATACGGATCGTTTTTACGCGATTTTCCTTAACCACTATCACAGCTCTGTCGTTAAACGTACAAAACAATTAGGATTTACAGATATTATTTCCTTTGAAGAATTCAAATACTTCATCCAGCTCCCTTGCCATTATTGCGGCGATCCTTTTAGTGCCATGCTGAAAGACCGGGACTCAGGGAGGAAATTGCATGTACTTCCAGAAGCCGCGATATGGGTGAATGGCTTGGACCGTGTCGAAAATAAAAAGGGGTATATCATAAATAACGTAGTGCCTTGCTGCACACATTGCAATAAAGCGAAAGGAGAACTTTCCTATGAAGAATTTCGTGCTTTGATTTTGAAAATATATCAAGTATTTGTAGTAAACGGTGGGGTAATTCCTAAATGGAAACCGCATATTCCAATTGAGGTGACTCCCATTTCACATCCTCCCCGACCTGATAGAACCTATACACCCGATGAAATGATTGGAAAGACGTTTGGATGGTTAACCGTCCTTTCCTATGAACGCCACATTCGACCAAGTGGGCAATCGTATATTAAATTACATTGCCAATGTGTTTGCGGAAACCCACACACGGCAGATAAATATGAGGTAAATAAGGGCAACACCATTAGTTGTGGATGCTTTAACAGCCTATTTATTAAAAGCAAACACCAAGACAGGGTTACAGCTATCATGACAAACTTGTATAAAAAAGTAAAATCCCGTTCAAAAAACATTCTTGGATTTAACGATGTTCTCCCTTTTGAAGCATTCTGTTCTTTCATTACTCAGCCTTGCTTCTATTGCGGGGAGCCACACAGCAATGTGGCAAAGGATTTGAAAGATAATAAAACTGGAAAGCCCAGAACGGATACCATCGTACTCTATAATGGTCTTGACCGAAAAGATGGAACAAATGGCTATACGGAAGAAAATGTTGTACCATGCTGCAAGAATTGTAATGTGGCAAAATTCGAGAAAAATATAGACGAATTTCGCCAATGGATCAAACAGGTTAATGATTATTGGAATGAAAAAGTAGTGTTTACGGCATAGATTAAATTCTCCACTAAAGTTTATATTTCCTTCTATAACTAACTTCCTCAAAGAAAAGGCTGCAACTGTTATCAAGTCTAAGGTGGAAATTCCTTGAATTTAAAAGGCTCTTACATATTAGATATGTATAATATATGCCTTTGACTTTGAACCATGCAGGATAGTGTTTCACTTGGATAGGGAGCAGGATAACTCTACTCCAACACCTATCAAGGTTACACGACCCTTCTTCAAAGAAAAGGGACCGCTAAAGCTCATATATTATACATAGTGGACATATTTCATTTGGTCCGTTTAATGTGTAAAAGATTTTGAATTTCCACCAAAAAGGCGTACATATTGAACATTATGTACGCAGATTTTTATGGTCTAGTTAACCTATGCAGCCCATTCTTTTTCAACTAACGCACCTTTTAGTTTACTAAGAAGAACTGTAACAATGATGGCAACTGTACCAATTTCTTTGGCAGTGATTACAACAATAGGTAACGGTATTACAACCATAACTATGGTTGTAACTGCTGTTAGTATTCTGATTGTAATTAAAACCATCGACCTTTTATCCTGTAAATTTATATACTTCAAATAAAAAATCGACCTAAATGGTCGACTCATATTACTCTGTACTTCCATTTCAATGACTAAGCTGATCCTGACGTTTCTTAGCCCTTATTAACGTGCTTTTACTTATACCGGTTATATCCTCTACTTGATTGTAAGAATTGGTTTCAAGGAGCTTCAGTGCATGCTCTATTTGTGCCTTTTTAAATTTCCTTGGTCGCCCCTCTCTAAAATCCTCACGCTGCCTTGCCAATGCTTTCCCTTCCTGGGTTCGTTCAACTATCATATCTCTCTCGAACTCTGCGAAGCCGCTCATAATTGTTAGTATCAGTCTCCCTGTGGGCGTGTCTTCAACTAGCCCCATATTAAGGACGTGTACCTTTATGCCCCTTTCGAATAGCTCTTTTACTGTTTTGATCGCGTCTACTGTAGAACGTGCGAAGCGATCTAGCTTAGTTACGGTCAATGTGTCGCCTGCTTCCAGCTTCGCCAGTACCTCCTTAAATTTTGGTCGGTCTGCTTTCGTCCCTGTGAATTTCTCCGAATAGATAACTTCGCAGCCTTCATTCTTTAACGCCTGAAGCTGTGATTCTAAATCTTGCTGTATCGTGCTTACTCTGGCATAACCATATTTCATAGTGATTAACCCCCTTTTTGCATATATATTTATGACACTAAGTTATGACACCGTTGTATACACTGATACTACCACACTGGAAAGATGTAGTCAAAACTTTTAAGTTATGACACTTCCGTGAGTTGATAGCATATACAGATTTAATTATATATGTTGGAATAGCACTTACCTATTTAAATAGAGAAGACGCATGAATATATTTCATGCGCCTCTTAGGTTCGGAAAAAGTTCTTCAAAATTGTAATTGGATTCAATATTCAGGCTGCCTTAATCATTATAAATTACCTATAAAAAAATTCTACGTCTCTGACTCCTATAAAGATAGGCGTTAATTTCAAAACGATTTTATCTCAACTCATCATCCAAGGGTACAATGACTTCATCTAATGTCTTTCTCCACTGACGCTTCATTTCTGGTCCGTATTTCAATGGTTTTGCATCTGGATGTACGGCTTTATACTTATCAAATTGCTTGCTGTTGATGATTCCCCCAATATTCGGAATAGGGTCTGTTCCTAGCACATATTGAATCGCGGATAAATGCAGCTCATTTTCTTCCACAAACCAGGTATTCGCAAATTCTTCAATCGCTTTATTATAGGATTCAGTAAAGAAGTGTCGTTTCACTACAAGAATATCTTCCTCTGGATCTATTTCTTTGGCATCAATAGCGTTTAAAATCGCACGGTACACGTCTTTAACAATTTCTGATTTCTTCAGTTTTTGAAGTGCTTTTTCGATCTCGTCACGGATATTTTGATTATTGGCTGAGTACGTTCCTAATAGTCGGTCAATATAAGTTGAGTCAATATCATAGATCTTAATCGCATTTTCTCCATAGAATTCAATGTCTGAAAAATCTGGACTCGGTCCACCTTGGTCCCCTTCATCTACTAATGAACCCTTAACCGTGTTGTATACGCCAATATATTCTTCTAAGGTCTTCACCTGTTCTTGAAGTGCTGCTGATTTTTCCATATCATCGTTGTAATCATCATACGTAACTAAAGCTTCGTAGGCATTGTTTAATTCTTGGAAAGCTTTCACAAATTCAATCCGGATTTCAAGAGGTGAGTGCTCGTTAATATCGATTGGATTTGGCACCAGTGTTTGCAATGTTTTGTGAGCCTTTTTGAAGCGTTTCTTCGATTCATCATAAGTTGGATAAACAAGATTAGATTCCTCTTGTGCTTCAGAATATAACTTCGTAGCGTCTTTTACATTTTTTTCCATTGTCCAAGGTTTCCGATATGTCACAATCAATCCTTTTGTCTTTCCAGGATAGGTACGATTAGTGCGAGAAAAGGCTTGGATCAAATTGGCATAGCTTAAATTACGATCCACAAATAACGTTTGAATCGTTGGTGCATCGAATCCAGTCAATAAGCGATCTACGACAATGACAAGATCAATTTGTTTCCCAAATTCTTTGAATTCTGCTTTTTTACGAGCTAAGCGATTGTTGATATCTCCATTATATCGTTCAATATCTTCTATCGACCAAGCAGTATGATAATAACCGTTATAATCCTTGATAATTTCTTTCATTTCATCTTGAATTTGTTTGGAACTATCTTCGTTTTCTTGCATCGAATAGGTGATGGCAATTCGTGGGAAATCCGGATCTTCAATCGTACGCCCCGTTCGAATTGGATGTCCAGCAAATTCCTTCGTCAACCATTCTGGATCTTTGGTCATTTCCTTGATTGCATGATAGTAACGTTTCGCCATATCAATGGAACTTGTTGTTAAAATGGCAGACTTTTGTGGGCGACCATTTTGGAAATCAAATTTGGTATAGGCATTATCCGGCCTAAAAATCTTATGAATGACTTTTTGAATATGTTCATCACTTTCGAAAGAAGATGGTTCAAGATATGCTTCCTTTTCCATTCCATCCATTTGATCGATGATGTTATTAATTTCATCATCACTAACATTGGCGTATTTTTCATTTTGACGCAGTTGCTTAAAAATATAATTATTTAATGATGTGGGTTCAATCGTATCTTCGTGCTCTACTTGGAACCCTAAAACAGCCCCATCATCTAACGCATTCTTAATGGTATAGGTGTGCAAGACTTCCCCATATTGATCATGAGTTGTGCGAGCTAATCGGCCTTTAGCTTGTTTCTTGTTTACATCAAATATTGGTGTACCTGTGAATCCAAACCATGTTGACTTCGGGAAAAATCCCTTAATCCCTTCCATTCCTTCTGCACTTAACGCACGATGGCATTCATCTACGACAAACACAATATGTTGCCCCAGTAATTTCTTAAAGCGCTGAGTGCCTTTTTGATCTTCTATTTTTTGGGCGTAGCGCAGGGCAGCTTCTAATTTTTGACGAGTGGTAATAATCACTGTATTGGAATTGGCATCAGATAGTAGGGTATTACTTAATTCCTTCGCACTTCCGGTTCCAAGAATCAAGCTATTAGACTTAGCATTACCAGAAGAAATACCGGTATTAAACTCAGAAGCAAATTTGGTGAATTCAGTTGTAGTTTGATTATCTAAGTCTTTCCGGTCAATGAGCATAATGGTACGATCCACACCTGGTTTGCGAGCCAATAACTTCGTAGAAACAAAACTTGTTAACGTTTTTCCTGAACCAGTCGCATGCCAAACATATCCGGATTCATGTTTCATGGCAGATGTAAACAAGGCTTCAATTGCATGAATTTGATACGGGTGTAACACCATTAAGGCTTTGTTATCTTGGTCCTCACTCACAATCGTATAGTTGGCAATCAAGCGATGTGCATCTGGAATATTTAAGACTTGTTTAACAAATTCATAGAGATTTTCTACTTTTCGATTGTCCGTTGTCCGCCAGCTAAAAACAAATTTCTTATGCATGTCTTTTGGCATCGCATTAGCAAAATAGCGAGTCGTTTGTTCATTCGAAATGACAAATAACTGAAGAGTAGAAAAGATATTATTTCTAAACATCCCTTCTTCTGCGTATTTCTTGATTTGATTATAGGCTTGGAATACCCCGTCTTTGGCACTGACCTGTTTCAATTCAATTTGAACAATTGGCAACCCATTGATTAAAAGTGTCACGTCAAATCGACGATTACGACCATCAACGCTTGTCCTTTGTTTCGCAATCTGATGAACAACTTCGTATGTAGAGATTCCACCCCCAATGTCTTGGTTGGAGTACAACACCAGCGACATTGAACCTAGGGAAACATCTTCACGTTCAATCGTAATGCGAGAGATTCCATTCTCCCCTTTGAGCCATCTAGCAGCATCAAAGGGTGTCTTTGTTTTCGATAGTAATTCAGTTTTGATCGTATCAAATTCTTTATCAGAAATGGGGTATTCCCCAATTTCTGATAAGTTATTTTGCGTAATCTTTTGACGCAAGTTCTTCCATAGGTCTTCTTCTGATTTTAAATCTGGACGATAATTCCACTGATTATGCCCATCCCCCAACACTTCAATCAGACGACGTTCCACTTCAGCTTCATCGTTATGTGGTATCTTTGTCATGTTTCTTCCTCTCTTCTATTCGCTTAGACAAACATCTTTTGTAAGAATGCTTTTTTCGTTTCTTTCAAGGCTTCTAATTCACGTTGATAAAGGATGATAGTATCGTCTAGTTGTTTGAAGAAGTTGCCGATTTTGGTTTGTTCCTCAAAGCTTGGTAATGAGATTGGTGTCTTTTTCCCACTATCAATTGTATATGTCCCAACAGTTCCAATTCCTGCTACATCCCGAATATACTTTTGGATTTTGTTATTTTTGAAAGAATAGTAGAAAAAATCACCTTCTATTCTGTGCTCATTTTTGAACCATATTATATTCCCATCTTTGAAGTAAATAGGCTCGTCATCAGTAACTAACATAGGTACTCCTATTGATCCAACACCAGTTACTAACAAATCCCCTTGAGAAACTTTCCCAGAGGTCTTTGAATATTCGTTATATTTATCAACTGATATATACAAATAGTCACTTGGTTCCTCATTTTTCGAAGCTGCTACTATATCTCTTGCCCTTAAAAATCTTACCCCTTTATCCGTCCAATCTGATTGGTGGATTCTCTTAACAGAGGTTACGTCCATTATTTCGCCCAACTTACAATGTTCCCAATCCCCAGTAAACCCTGGGAAACGAACATCAGGCACGGACTCCCCTTCTTTTGGGAACATTTTTTGCATGAATCCCTGTTTTGTTTGTTTAAGGGTGGTTAGTTCTTGCTGATAAAGAGCGATCGTTTCGTCTAGTTGTTTAAAAAAGTTACCTATTAAGGTTTGTTCTACTCGTTCAGGCAATATTATTGGAGTGTCTTTCGCCTGTTCAATGGTATAATGTGAGATTGTTCCTATATGAGTAATGCTTGAAATATATTTACGTAGTTGAGGCGTCACAAAAAATGAGTAAATAAAATACCCATCAATTTTATTTGCACTTTTAAGCCAGATCAAATCAGCATCTTTAAAATATAACGGCTCTTGATCTTCCACAAGGTAAGGAATCCCTATAGATCCTCCACCTGTTACTAATATATCCCCAGTTTGCACAATACCAGATTTTTTAGAAAGCTCGTCGTATAAACTATATGATATAAATGCTGGTATATTTTTCTTTCCATTAAAGTTAGACACTACATCACTTGATCTGAAAAAACGAACACCAGATGTTGTCCATTCATTTTTGTGAACTCGAGCTGCAGAACATATTTCAAGTAGTTCTCCCAACTTACGCTGTTCCCAATCTTCAGTAAATCCCGCAAATCGAATGTCTGGTGTACGTTTATTTTTCACGATTAAACACCTCTAGTGCACCTTTAATCCACTCTGCGTTTTCTCCATCAAATTGTAGCGAAGAAATCATGTCAAATAAACTAGATTCTAGTTCTGCTTTTTCTTTTCGAATGTCTTGAATTGCTGACCCAATTGTAGCCATATCAATAGGTGCTTCTTCCTCAAAGGTATCTACGTATCGAGTAATGTTCAAATTGAAATCATTCTCTTTGATTTCATCAAAAGTAGCGACGTGGGCATATTTATCAACATCTTCTCGCTTCTTATACGTTTCGACAATCTTATCAATATTTTCTTTGGAAAGTTTATTTTGGTTCTTTCCTTTCGTAAACTCATTACTTGCATCAATAAATAGAACATCACGACTTGTACGATCTTTCTTCAAGATTATGACTGTGGTTGGAATCGTTGTCCCAAAGAATAAGTTTGCTGGCATGCCAATTACGGCATCAATACTGCCATCTTCTAGTAATTTTTTACGAATCACACCTTCTGCAGCTCCACGGAACAGTACCCCATGCGGTAAGACGATTGCCATCGTTCCCGAATCTTTCAAATGATAGAACCCATGTAAAAGAAAAGCAAAGTCTGCTTTTGATTTTGGCGCTAACTTCCCGTAACGATTGAAACGAGAATCATCTAAGAAAGTATCGTCTGAAGACCAGTTTGCAGAGTATGGTGGATTCATAAGGACAGAATCAAAGGTATAAGGCTCATCTGTCGGCCAATCTTTGTTCAATGTATCCCCATTGCGTAAACGCATATCTTCTTTATCAACACCATGCAAGATCAGGTTCATCTTCGCTAGATTATAAGTCGTTGTATTTAGTTCTTGCCCATGGTACTTTACACTATCTGGATGGTTTATATAGTTTCGAATATTCAACATCAAGGAACCTGAGCCCATGGTTGGGTCAAATACGCTAAACAATTTTTTGTCTTCTTGACCAATTGCGGCAATACGAGCCATCATATCAGATACTTCATGAGGTGTATAAAATTCTCCAGCCTTCTTACCAGCTTCTGAGGCAAATTGACCAATCAAGAACTCATAGGCATCCCCAATGATATCGCCATTATGTCCTATCACATCGATATCATTAAGTTTCTTCAATACTTCTGTAATAGTAATGTTTCGCTGTTGATCATCTGATCCCAATTTTTTTGATTTCAAATCCACATCATCAAACAATCCATTAAATTGATCATATTTCGTAGCCAAATCGATAAAGGCCTTATTCAAGTCATTCAACTGAAAGGTGTTTTGTTTAGCTTGATTGGTTAATACATTAAATAAATACTCTGGTTCAATATGGTAGCCCAATGTATCCAATAACGTTTCAATCAAGTCATTTTTTATATCTTCATCTGCTAATAAATCCATATATAATTGAGTTTGTTTTTCTTGTGTGTTGTATTCTTCTAGAGATTCATCTGCAATTTCAACTACTTTTTCTAATAACTTATCAGATAAGTACTTGTAAAAAATCAATCCTAATAAGTAGTTTTTGTATTCTGATGCATCCATTTTGCTTCTCAAATTGTCTGCAGCACTAAATAATTTTGAGTTTAATTCAGCCATTTTGTGTTCCTCACTTTTTCTATTGTTGGTCTAATTGCTTCAATACTTCTAAATATAGTTGCTCTTCAAGTTCTGCTTGTTTCTTTGCCAAAGCTTGACGCTTTCTCAAAAAGAAATA
Source organism: Neobacillus sp. YX16 (assembly GCF_030123505.1). GTDB lineage: Bacteria > Bacillota > Bacilli > Bacillales > Cytobacillaceae > Neobacillus. Next base: position 273,421 of record NZ_CP126115.1, on the reverse strand, counting down.
AGCTTTTCCAATCGTCCGTTGTTTCTCAATACTAGGTAGCTTGATTTCCAACTCTTTTAAAATCGCTGGAGTTAATTTAGGTACAGTACTTCCTTGCATGGAAATTGCCATTTGCTTTTTCATTGAGTATGATTCATTCAACGCATAACATAAATAGCTGCTATCCAATTGATCATGTTCAATAATGAGTTTTGCAAAGTTTTGGTTAATGATCTTCCTTTGGTTTAAGTCACTCACTATCCCAGCTTTTGAACTAACAAAGCTGAAAACAACATCTCCCGCACTGCTCAAATAACCGTTTTTATCACTTGAATTTGCACTATAAGTACTAGCTTGTGAGTCTAGAAAGGAGCCATCTAAATCATTCATTAAATCCTCGTATGAATAAGCAATTAAAGTTAGATCATTTTTCTCGTTTCCTCTAGAAAGGTTTCTTCCTATTTTAACTGTTACGATATCTTCAAGTTTCATATCCCGCCCTCCTTAAGAAGTATTTCTTTAAAATTACTTAATCTCAACTACGATAAATCATATCACTCCGAAAATATCCCGTCAACATTTTATATGTAATTTTTAAGAATTACACAAAAATTGTACATTCCGCTCCTTAATGTACTCCAAAACCTTAGCGATTATAGCAGGTGGCTGGCGGTTACTTCCGCTTCATTCTCCACCCTTAAAAACTTAGATACAATCATTATTGCTAAAAAAATAGAGAGAAATGCAATCATTATGACTGTACTCCTCTCCATTACAAATTCTTTATTAGGTTTCCGAAACAGTTATTAATTTCCGTCCATATTCTCATATATAATATATTTGCTACAAAAGCTTATAAAAAATATATTAAAACATTCCAGACAGTAATTATCACTGATAATACCAAGGTTTTTGTAGTAATGACAGCAGTATAAATCTAAGCAAATTCTTAACATTTTTCATGCTTTGTAGCATTCTCTTCATACCACAAATATAAACGCCGATTATGCCACTTTTCATCTGCCGCTCTTCTTCGTACTGATTGATATGGGACCTCAAACATTTCGCTGATTATCCTTAAGGAGACTTTACTACGATGTCCAGCATTAATAAACGTATTTCCTATAACACTCCAATTGTATCTTATCCTCAAATGAATTCACTCCTTACGTAAGGACTAATTGGTCCAAATGATGCAGGTTCATTATTTTCAACAAGGCTGCCGAGCTACCTGCGCTATAGGTAATCGGCAAACCTTACACTTAGTGTTTTTATTAATGCATTATTAATTCTCCTCTTCAAAAAGGCAAATCTTCATTGATCACTGTTCCATTTTGAAATGGGTCGCCACCAGCATTGGCAGAGAAACCTTGGGGATCATCTTCTTTTTTCTTGCCAATAAAAGTGAGACTATCTACAACAACCTCAAAAGTAAAGTTCTTTTTCCCGTCTTTCTCATAGCTGCCTGTTTGGATATGCCCTTCAATCCCAACCTGGCTTCCTTTTATCAAATTGTTTCCCATTAATTCAGCAGTTTTAGAGAATGCCAGAAGGTTCATAAAATCTGCTTCTTCTTTTTTAAATTTGCGATTAACCGCTAATGTATTTCGATAAAAAGCTGTTCCAGATTGAGAGTATTTTAGCTCTCCCTCTTTGGTAAGACGTCCGATTAAATTAACTGTATTCATTTATTTTTCCCCCGTTGTTTTAGTTTCATATTTTGACTTTTGTATTGCGCTTGTTGTGACCGCTGTTGTTTAAGATAAAATAATTGCCTTTGCCACTTTAGTCAAAATGATTATTTCAGTACTTTCTCAAACTTTGCCTGTTCCCTTCCCTTTTGCTTCTGCCCCCTTAAAAGGTACTTTCCTCGCTTTAAAGCCATTGCAAATATTTCTGTGTCCTTTTGAAGTAGTGTGTTGATTTCTTTTGAGGTCAGTATCACTAAGCATCGTTCCAGCTGAATCCGGTAATGATGGTCTTCATTTCCCATGTTTCATTTCTCCTCCTTTAAGGAAACATGTCCGTCTGCGCGTTATCTGTCCCCAATCCCCCTTGGAACACTAAGGCTAACCACTTTAAGGACAGGACTATAAAAATAATTGACAAATATACGATTTTTTTAGAAAAAGCCGTCATCCTACCGTTTTTCCTACCCGTTCAGCCTTAGAAACAAAAGCGTTTGGGACCATTGGTAGAAAAAGTAGGAAGGGAGGAAGGGAAATAATGTATTACTACAACATCCTTTGCTAAGAAAATTATAATTTTGCATTTACATAAAATTTATTTTCTCATCCTACTTTTCCTACGTACCCTACCTATAGCCAAATATCATTGATATAACAGTATTTTCAGAGGTAGGACAAGAAGGAGTTTAGGAAGTTTCTTTTTCTACCCGTCCTACCTAACAGGCTTTACAGAGAAGTCAAACCCTAATTCTTTAACAATTTCTTGATTCAGCGGAACCCCTTGTAAATTATTCCCTGCTTTTTTAATTTGCTTGTAATCTACCTTTTTGCCCTTGGAATCGAAACTAAAAGTAAAACCTCTTTTCCTCCATTCGGAGCGTGTCATCTTCATTTCTGGTCCCAGGAATTCTTTTAGATATGCAGGGGTTAGTGACAGTACCTCATCTTTAAATATGGCCTTAACTTTTTTTTTAGGATGATAGCAATAAAATATTGCTTCACGGTCTGAATCTAAATCCTGCAACAATTCCTCAAGCAACTGTTTGGGCTTATCAATAGACTTATTCTCTTGGGCTATTTCATCGAATAATTCATCTAATAGGCTTAATTCAATATTCATGTTTAGAAGAGCATTTAGTAGTCTGCCAGTAAAATGTATGGTTGCATAATACAGTGAAAGCCTTGTGAGAACTTCGTTACCAGCTGCCTTCTTCATATAATGCTCACAAGTTACTTGAAAACTCGGTAGTAGTTCCTCTTTATTCACCTGATACTTTCTTATGAATTCTACTCCAATTGTTCCATAATTCGTTTCTATAGCTTTATACAAGTCAGTAAAGAAGGAGTGATCTACACCTTCAAAAGGGCTATTAGTAAGGCTTATAATACGTGCTGCAGCTCCACCCGCCTTTGCTGCATAATCTGTCAACGGGACTTCTCCAGTCGTTATCATTATGCTCTTCCAGGTAGACTCCCTTTGCGAACCACTTAATGAACCCCGCCCCTTTGACCTCCCGCCACTGAAGGTATAAACAAAGGATTGCAGTAGCCCTTCATCGGCTTTTCTGGAATCATCAAGTAATAAGGGAAAACTGTTTAAAAATGCTGCCTTTCGTTCTATACTTACCTTAGTGGCATTAAATTCGTTGATTAGCTGCTGTGTGCCCCACACACTTGCAGCAACCCTTAATACTGTAGTTTTCCCCTGTGATGTGCTGCTGGCTATATCTACCGTGAAGGGATCCACCTTCAAATCATGCAGCAAGATACTGGCAAAAGAAGACAGGACGAGAAACAATGCTCTCGGATGATTTTTTATTTTGGCGAAAACCTTGTTTTTCCATTCGTCAATTGTGCCTGATACTTGGAACCCGTCGTGTAATTGTTTCTCTCCATGATCGCTCGGGAGGATTTCAAAATCACTCCCTAATAACGGATGTACAAAGTGATCTTTAATTTGTCCTAAGCGTTCCACCATCTTCCCTCTCGGAATTTCATTGAAAGCCAGGACAGTATCAAAATATTGAATTAGTAACCTTGCATTGATGTCGTTACAGGGGAATCCCTTATCTGCTAACAGCATCATTTCTTTTTTTGTTGCTAGTGCCCCGCCCGGAACTAGCTCCGTTAATGTCCTTCCATTATCCTCCCACTTGATTTCATAAAAGACCTGTGGCTGCTCCATATTATGTAACTCTCTTTTGATATAAGGAACATGGCGAGCAATCATAATATTTTTTTCATCAATAGTCCCATCACGATTAACCTTTTCTTTAACCATGTATAAGGCTTTACCTAAAGCGTTAAAAGGATATGGAATGGCATCAGATGTCCTGCTTTCTGGTTTAGAATACTGTTTTTTTCTTATGGTGTTACTGGCTTCCAGCTTAAGTACTGATTTCACCAATGCGTTTATTTGGCTTTGTGGAAAATCCGTCTTATCGTAAACAAAATGTTTATAGATAAGGTTCATTGCCCTTCTTAAGGTTTCTTCTGTTACCCCGCTCGCCCACAACCGCCTTGCAAAATCATAAAGGGTATTATTCCGGTTTCCCAGGCTTTTAAATGGTATTGGGAAACAATAATCCTTAGTCTTATTGCTATTCCATACTGGCTTCAGGTAATCGGGCAGCTCGTCCAATTTTTCTAATGACTGGGTGATGACCAATCTCCCTCTAGTGTTTTTTGTCGGCCAAACGATATAACCAGATAAAGGCGGTTTAGTGTCAATCATTATTCCTACTGCACTGTAAAACTTCGATACCTGGCTTATCTTCGCCTTATCGGTTTTGGAGAAGATAAACTGAAATCCATTTGGGGTTTTTATTGCATGATGGTTTACTTCCTCGGTTTCAAGTAAATCTCTAAGCAATGAACCTGCCTCAACATCGTCTACATCAATTACAATCCTGCCGGCTGGAATAGTTGCACCTATCCAGTGGTCACCTCCTAGTGCCTTTTCAATCTCTTCGTTGGTTAGATCGGCTTCATCCTTCCACTTTCCAAGCGGTTGCTTAGCATTACTGTAGTCTTCATTTCCCTTAGCGTAGCCTTTCAACTTTATAAGTTTAGAGCCAGGTAAAAGTCTTTGTATTGTATCTTTTACTTCAGAATTTAAATATATTGCTCCAACCATTATTTCGCCCCGATTCTTTCTATTTTATAAATATAAATCTCTTTTCCTGTTTTCCACTGACCACCTATCAACGTAAACCTGTACTTCTCTTCTATTAAAAACCCACTTTGTACCGACCCTCATTCGAGGAAAATTCGGGTCACTTAAAAAGATTTTTTCCACTGTTGGCCATGAGAGAGAAAGCAATTTGCAAAGCTGCTTTGAATCCAATAGCAATACCTGTAATTCAAATTTATCTAAACGTTTCTGCACTTCGTCTAAATAGATTTTTTTAAGATGTTCATCATCCATTTTTATTTCAATCAAAACTATCACCCCTCCTTAATTTTCATGATTACATCTAATATTTCTTTTTCTTTCGCTTTTGAAAGCTTACTCCTGAACCATCTGTATAGAGTGCTTTCACTTACATTGAGTTTTAAAGCTATTTCTGAATAAGGGATGTTCCCTCTTGCTCTTTTTAGGTCCCCGTTAATCTTCAAAAAATTTTGCCTCCATTCTCGAATTGCTTTTTACTTCTTCTTCTTCTATAATCAATTTATCAAGTTGTGTTACAAAATTATATTAAAAAACAGCTTTATTTCGTAACAGATTTTCAAAAGGAGGTATTTTAATTGTTTTTTTTGGATGAAAAAATAATGAGCGCTATTCCGTCAATTTCTTTATGTAGAAGTGATGGATACATTGTGGGAGATAACGAGGAAGTATTAAATATCAAGAAAGATACTGATGATGAAAAGAGAAAAGTACAAGGCCCGTTGCAAAAAGAATTTAATAGATGGCAAAGGTACTTTTCAGCAGCTGATGAAGAAATGGTAGGCGGCTTTACAAGAACCTATATATATATAAAGCTTGAAGAGAATAGAAGCTTGGAAGGTATCGCGAATAAATTTTCCAAGATTAAAAATATTGATCAGTTAATTGATTTTGCGTTTACATACGGAAATTTAGGACTAACTCTTGAGCAAAAGAATATTGATATTTTTGAGGGTCTGAAAAAGCACCTAGGCACTGATTATTCTGTAACATATTGGGATGCATTCGCAAACGTAACACCGGGGTTTACATATTTCGAACCAATAGAATTATGGTGGTATCAAATTGAAAAAGTTAGAAAAGTACTAAAGCTATATCGAGCATTGTCACGATTAAATAGAGGACTAAGTGCAGAAATAGAGGATACAATTTTAAGAATCAGAGAACAAGCATACAACAACAGGCAGAATGGTTATCACATAGACTGGTACGATGGTACCCCTACACATGTATATGTCACAGATGAAGAATCATCGGACTTTATTAAAATTGGGCGCCAGGTTCTGCGAGATTCCATTCAGCGCTATGCATCAAAAGGGTTAGTAATTAAGGCAAGCGAAATTATAGAAACCGAAAAGAGTGCTTTAGGTTTTTATGTTTTAGAAAAGAAGACAACCGAATATTTAATCACCGCAATTTATTACGATCTATGGAAATTAATTAATGCCAATATGGTAGTTGAAATTTGCCAGAATCCCAAATGTCAGCTCCCTTTTATAAAAGTAAAAAGAAGGAAACATTGTTCTGATGCATGCAAACAGGAAGCTTATAGAATAAGGAAGGATGATTCTTGATCCTCCTAAACTATAAGTAACCTTTTCAATCTTTAAGAAAACCAAAGGAGGTATTTTTAAAATGGCAAAATTTAAACAACGTGGAAAAACATGGACCTATTATGTTTATTTAGGGATTGATCCGCTTACTAAAAAACGGATTGAAGTATCAAAAGGTGGTTTTAAAACACAAAAAGATGCGAAAGCAGCTGCTCGCCTCGTTGAACTTCAGAAAGATAATGGAACCTTCACAAAGGAATCGAATATGCCTTTTGAGACCTTCGCCCATGATTGGTTAAAGAGCTATACCCGCAGCGGAGTAAAGGTGAGCAGTGTAAGAGCTCGAGGAAAAGAAATGAAACATTTTATCTCTGTATGGGGTCCATATCCAATTAGTAAGATTACAAAGAAAATGTATGAAGAACGGATCTTAGAATTAAATGAGAAGTATAGCCACAACTATATGGACGGAATTCATGCTTGTGGACGGATGATATTTAGGAAAGCAGTCACACAGGGATTAATGAAAATCAACCCTACTGAAGACTTTAGGATACCTAAAAAGCAACTGACCGTTGAGGAATTGGAGAAAGAGGAAGAGGACATTATCTTTCTTGAAAAAGAAGAACTTGCTCATTTTCTTAAATTAACTAAATCTGATGGGCTCGAAATGGACCAAATTATCTTTTCAGTACTTTCCTATACTGGAGTAAGAATAGGGGAATTATTGGCTCTAAAATGGACTGATTTTGACGATAATCAAGGAACTCTAAGGATTACCAAAACACTTTATAACCCTACAAACAATTTTGAAAAATATGAGCTGCTAACACCCAAAACAAGCGGCTCCGTGCGGACTATCAGCATAGATGAAATGCTAATCGGCATGTTTAAGAAACATCGGATTAGACAGATCGAGATCAAATTAAAGAACAGAATCATTTACCAGGACAATGGATTTATCTTTGCTCGTGAGGATGGGCATCCACAATTAAGGAAAGTGGTTGAGACTAGGCTAAAACGGCTGCTGAAGAAAGCAGGAATTGAGAAGAATATTACTCCTCATTCATTCCGCCATACACACGCATCGTTAATGGTTGAAGCTGGAGCAAATATTAAAGAGGTCATGGAACAGTTGGGCCACACAGACACAAAAACAACAATGATTATTTATACGCATGTTACTCAAAGCATGAAAGAAAAGACCTCTCAACAGTTCAGCAAACTGATGAAAGGCCTTCTCCTATAGTTGATATTTATTTAGTCATGGTTTATCGTCTTTTGCAAGACGAGGACAAAACCGAGGACATATTTTAAAAAATAATGGTCTAAACGTTGATACAAAAGGGTTGTTATACCCTTATTACATCATGCCGCCCATTCCGCCCATACCGCTCATGTCAGGCATGCCGCCTTGACCAGCTGGTTCTGGCTTGTCAGCAACAACTGCTTCAGTTGTTAAGAACATAGCCGCTACAGATGCAGCGTTTTGTAATGCAGAACGAGTTACTTTAGTTGGGTCAACGATACCAGCGTCAATCATGTTTACCCATTCGCCAGTTGCAGCGTTGAAGCCTGTTCCAACTGCTTCACGCTTTAAGCGGTCAACAATTACAGATCCTTCAAGGCCAGCATTGTGAGCGATTGTACGTACAGGCTCTTCGATCGCACGTAATACGATGTTAATACCAGTAGCTACATCGCCTTCTGCTTGAATTTCAGCAACCTTGTTGTATACGTTAAGAAGGGCAACACCACCACCGGATACGATACCTTCTTCAACTGCAGCACGAGTTGCGTTCAAAGCATCTTCGATACGAAGTTTGCGCTCTTTTAATTCAGTTTCAGTCGCAGCACCAACTTTGATTACTGCAACACCGCCAGCTAATTTAGCTAGACGCTCTTGTAATTTTTCACGGTCAAATTCAGAAGTAGTTTCTTCTAATTGAACACGGATTTGATTTACACGAGAAGCAATTGCAGCAGTATCTCCTGCACCTTCAACGATAGTTGTGTTTTCTTTTGTTACAACAATCTTAGAAGCACGTCCTAAAGATGTGATGGTTGTAGTTTTAAGTTCACGGCCAAGCTCTTCAGTGATTACTTCACCGCCAGTTAATGCAGCGATATCTTCAAGCATTGCTTTACGACGGTCACCAAAGCCAGGAGCTTTAACAGCAACTGCATTGAATGTTCCGCGAAGTTTGTTCAATACTAAAGTAGAAAGTGCTTCACCCTCGATATCTTCAGCAATCAATAATAGTGGCTTGCCTTGTTGAACAACTTGCTCAAGTACAGGAAGGATTTCCTGGATGCTTGAGATTTTTTTGTCAGTGATTAAGACATAAGGATTTTCTAAAACAGCTTCCATTTTGTCTGTGTTTGTTACCATGTATGCAGATGTATATCCGCGGTCAAATTGCATACCTTCAACAACATCTAATTCAGTTGTAAAGCCTTTTGACTCTTCGATCGTGATAACGCCGTCGTTACCAACGCGCTCCATCGCTTCAGCAATCAATTGACCTACTTCTTTATCATCAGAAGAAATAGCAGCAACTTGTGCAATAGACTCTTTGCCTTCGATTGGTTTAGAAATAGCTTTTAATCCTTCAACCGCAACAGTAACTGCTTTTTCGATACCTTTACGGATACCCATTGGGTTAGCACCAGCTGTTACGTTCTTTAAGCCTTCACGAATCATCGCTTGAGCAAGAACAGTTGCAGTTGTAGTACCGTCACCAGCAACATCGTTTGTTTTGCTTGCAACTTCAGCAACTAGTTTTGCACCCATATTTTCAAATGCATCTTCTAATTCGATTTCTTTCGCGATTGTTACACCGTCGTTAGTAATAAGAGGTGAACCAAACTTTTTCTCAAGAACCACGTTACGTCCTTTAGGTCCAAGAGTAACTTTTACTGTATCTGCCAACGCATCAACTCCACGTAGCATTGCGCGGCGTGCATCTTCACTAAATTTAATTTCTTTAGCCATGTTCAAAAAACCTCCTCATATTATCTAAACTATCTTTTAAATTACTCGCCTACTACAGCAAGGATATCGTTTTCACGTAAAATTAAATATTCATTTCCTTCGAACTTAACTTCTGTACCTGAGTATTTTGAGAAGATAATACGATCGCCTACAGAAACTTCAAGAGCAACGCGTTCGCCACTTTCAAGCACACGACCAGTACCTACGGCAACTACTTTTCCTTCTTGAGGCTTTTCCTTAGCAGAGTCCGGTAAAACGATACCGCTTGCAGTTTTTTCTTCTGATTCAACAAGCTCAATGACAATACGATCACCTAATGGTCTTAACAAATCAAACAACCTCCTCAAATAGATATGTAATTCTGACTTATTAGCACTCTCTTAACATGAGTGCTAACACAATTATTATAATAATCAATGCAAAAAAAATTTGCAAGTATGAAGCGATATTTTTTATTATTTTTTACAACTTTACAAGTATGTGAATTACACCCAGGAATATACTTCTTTTTTTAAAATAAACATTAAAATTGAAACAACCCTCCCATTATTAGTAGAATGAACTATAGGTTAAAATAACAAGAAGGCTTCTCAAAAGGAGATATAAAATTTGAAAAGGGAATATTGGATAGTATTAATTGTCTATATAGCAATGCAGTTATCGAGCCTTATTGGAATTCCAGGGCTGATGTTTCTATTTGGATACTTAGGGATGGATCGAGGTCTGGTTGTCCCCTACTGGTTAATTTTCAGCTTCACCCTTGCACTAGTGATTATTCTCTTCTTATTACGAGCAGAAATGAAGAAACCTGCGCTGAATGATAGAAGCAGTTCCTTTAGCTATTCTGCGGTCTGGGCAGTAATTGGTGTCTTCCTAGCCTTATTTGCCCAATCCCTCGCTGCTAATATTGAACGGCTTATTGGTGTTGAAATGGGATCAGAAAACACCCAGCAAATCCTTACTATTATTGAATCCTTCCCTCTCGCCATTTTAGTCAGCTCTGTAATTGGCCCCATATTAGAGGAGATTGTCTTTCGGAAGATTATTTTCGGTACTCTTCATAAACGTTTTAACTTTTTTTTATCCGCTCTAATCAGCTCGGTCATTTTTGCCTTAGCTCATATGGAGCCGCATCATATTCTGCTTTATTCAGCTATGGGCTTCACTTTTGCATTTCTCTATGTAAAAACAAAACATATCCTTGTACCGATTTTTGCCCATGTTGCGATGAATACATTAGTTGTCGTCATGCAGTCGGTTTATAAAGATGAGATTACTGAATTAATGCGTAAGGCAGAAACAATTCAAAACTTTATCGGAGGCTTTTTATGAAACGTTCACCCATGTTATCCGGAATTATTTATATTGTGCTTGGCTGCTTATTTACCTATTTTGCAATCGAAGATGTCACACTAAACGGCTGGGGGTTTTTCAGCTACCTGCTCGTTATCCTTGCCACCTTTGACTTCGGGTCTGGTTTAAGAATGATATTCTTTTACAATAGATATAAAAAACAAATCAAAAAATAAGCGTAAGCAAAAAGGTCCTTTCACTAATGTGAAAAGACCTTTTATTGTCAATACGAATTAGTCAATGAATTTAATGTAGTTTTTATAGTGACCGTAAAACAAAAAAAGCAGGTGCCACGGTCACTATAAGGGCTCTATAGTGACTGTAAAATCAATAAAGCAGGAGTCGTGGTCACTATAAGGGCTCTATAGTGACCGTAAAACCAGAATAGTAGGAGTCATGGGCACTATAAGGGCTCTATAGTGACCGTAAAACAAAAAAAGCAGGAATCATGGGCACTATAAGAGGTCTAAACTACTTTTCCTACCATTTTATTCAATTTTTCCATTGATTAAAGACCTTTTTCTTAAAGCTTTGTCTTTGTTTTTATCGTTGAATTTTTGTCCTGTGTCAGTTCGGCTGAATATTCAACCCTTCCAATTTGACAGCCTGCCCCGATTTTCACTGTTTTGCCGCGAACGATATCTGCCTTTGTATTTTCTAAGTAAACGATATCCCCTTCAATAACCTTGGCAGTAAGCATCCCCGTATCTTTTCCAAATGGCAGTAGGGTGTTACTCTTCTTCTTAACCGTGATTAACCCGCCGCCAATTTCACCTGCAAAACTCTGCCCAAACCGTAACGAAATATTAATTTTATCTGCATTAAGCAGACCTTTAATTTCAAAGCCGCCTGATGAATCAAAGGTTTCATATTCAACGTCACCGCCTGCAGATATCGTTCCTTTAATATTTGCTTCATCTCCTGTTAAGCTTTCACCAACGTCAAGAGTTCCGAGTATTTTCATTTTCTTCAAAGCCGCCCTGCCGCCGACTGTCATAGTCCCCATAATCAGCATTTCCTCTGAATCCAAATTCCCCTTTACTTCTGCCTCACCAAAGACCTTTACAGACTTTGTTTTAACATTTTCCAACACTTCACTTGTTCCATAGATATTGAAAGTAGAACATTCCACATCAGAAACAATCGTGGCATCTCCCCTAATGCTAATTTTGTCGTATTGGCCCCCGGAGTAATTTCCTGATCCGTTAATCGTTAGGTTTTGACCCTTTTCCACTTTTACTTCCACCTTTCACTTAGATCTTTCGGATGTCTTTCACAATCGAATTCTTATCCATTGTAAATTCGCCGGAATATTCAACTACCTCAATTTCGCAATTAGCTCCTATTACGACTTGGTTACCACGGACCATCCCAGCCTTGGTGTTTTCAATTTCAATTTTATCTCCTTCAATACATTCCGATTTCAATTGATTACGTACAAAAGGTTTAAGGAAGCCCAGGAGTGAGTTTTTTTGCTTTATTAGGATGGTTTGACCGCCTATCTCTTTTGCACTACAATCTGCAAAAATAGTGATGTCAATTAAATCAGCATTTAACAAGCCGCCGATCGTAAATTGTGATTCTGCCTTAAACATTTCCGCTTCACAATCTTCTCCCACGGTTAACCTTCCTTTAATCTTTATTTCATCCCCTTTAATTTTCCCTCCGACATTCGCTTTGCCTGATACCTTCAGCTTCTTTACTATCAAGTTTCCTGTAACTCCCGCTCCCCCCTCAACCGTTAGAAACTGACTTTCCATATTGCCTTTAATCTTTCCGTGTCCATTAAACTGCGCATGATGATTCACAACAACGTTCCCAGTTATAGAACCCGAACCATTAACATCCAAATCCGAGCATTCCACATCACCAGTAACTGTTCCTTTACCATTAATACTTACCGAATTGAACGATCCGCCATTTGAAGATCCAAAGCCATTTATAAGCAGGTCTCCCCTTTTTTTCGTCTCCATTTTGATTCTCCTTTATAATAATTTTGATTTTATTTCCTCCATGCATGCCATTAGCGATAGCTGGACGACTATTTTCGTGCTCCGTTCAAATTGGAAGTTCTCAGTATTAATTAGTAAAAGACAAGATGAAACACCTAATTTCCGGGTGAACACCAATTCAGCGTTCTTTTGCCTAATCAATGACTTATTGTCTAATAAAACCTGTAACAGCATTTTCCCTTCATCCAAATTAATTTCACCTGACTGAAGCAGCTTTTCTAAAACATACACTTCAAGGATTCGTGAAAAATTAAACGCAGGTCCGCCCTTTTCTATTTCTAAATAATAATCAAGCACTGTATTTGAAACAATGTTACGCTTTACTAATTCATCCTTTTCCAGTTGTAAATCAGCTATATTCGGTGAAAACATATCAGCTAATTCATCTAATGAAAGGTTTTCTTTCATATGTTGAATTTTATTAATTCGTTCTAAAATCTTACCTTTTGGAAAAAATGTCTCTTGACCCGTAAATGTTGATTTTCTGATAAACCAATCCTCAGGTATAAGGTCTTTTCGTTTCCATCTGTATAACTGTCCATAAGATATTCCGGCTAAATCTAACAAATCCTTCTTTGAAATTAACTCCTCACTCATCATGAAAACCCCTTTCATAGAACGAGTGTAACATAACACTGTTACACTCGTAAAGTTTCCTTCTTTATTTTTATTCGACAAAAAAGACCTTCTCACTATATACGTGAAAAGGTCTTTACTCTTATTCTTCTGTTGTTTCCTCTGTTGGGTAGTGCTTCAGGAAGTAAATAAGTGATTGTAGTTCGACAGCCAAGTCAATATGATGAACGCGAATGGATGGCGGCACATTCAATCTGGCAGGAGTAAAATTCAGGATTGCCTTAATATGAGAATTTACAAGTCTATCGGTAATCATTTGTGCCACGGGAGCAGGTACAGTCAGAATGGCTACATGAATATCATCATTGCTTAAAACCTTCTCCAGCTCATCCATATGAAACACTGGTACATCACGAATCGTTGTTCCCATCTTATCCGGATCCACATCAAAGGCACATTCAATTTTTGTATTATTATTTTTTAAAAAATTATAATTTAAAAAGGCTGTACCAAGATTACCTACACCAATTAACGCTACTTTAGTTAATTCATCTTGATCTAATGTTTTCCGAAAGAAAGTTAATAAATAATTGACATTATAGCCATATCCCTTTTTCCCTAAGGCTCCAAAATAAGAAAAATCCCGGCGAATGGTTGCCGAATCCACCTTCACAGCCTCACTTAATTCTGCAGAAGATACCCTCTGTTTACCGGAAGAATGTAGATTCTTTAAAAATCGATAATATAAGGGCAGCCGTTTTGCTGTCGCTTGTGGTATTTTCATCGTCTCATTACTCATATTCTCCCACCCCCTATAAATAGTTTGTTCATTTATCTAATTTGTTCCGTCCTATGGAAATCTCCGTTTTTTCCGCCAGTTTTTTCAACCAGATATGTTTTTCCGATAACCATACCCTTATCGACGGCTTTACACATGTCATAAACAGTTAGTGCACATGTGGATGCAGCTGTTAACGCTTCCATTTCAACACCTGTATTTCCTTTTGTTTTGACAGCAGCGGCAATATTTAATGTATATGCGCTATCATGTTCCTTTTCCCATGAAAAAGAAATATTTACCCCTGTTAAAGAAATAGGATGACACATGGGGATCAAATCCCAGGTCTTCTTTGCTCCCATTACCGCAGCCACTTGAGCCACAGCAAGAACATCGCCTTTTTTCATATCATTATTTGTAATTTTTTCATAGATTTCTCGACTAACCGTAATACTGGAATGAGCAAGTGCTGTACGGGCCGTTTCTGGCTTATCGCTAACATCCACCATTTTAGCTCTTCCTTCTTCGTTAAAATGAGTAAAATCAGACATAATATAATCCTCCCACAAAATAATACACTATTTTTTATTATTTGTCTGTGAAACTTTGAGCGAATGCATAAAGAAATTTACATTTTTTTCTTACATGATTCTCTTATTTTCCCCATAACTAGTACACTTTATTGCTGACATTGTTGGAATAAGGTACACTTAACTTAGTAATTGAGGTGAAAAACAATGATTTTATTACAAGTGAATCAACTAGCAAAATACTATGGTGCAGACCTAATTTTATCGAATATAAAACTAGAATTACAAACGCGGGACCGTGTGGCACTTGTGGGGCGAAACGGTGCTGGAAAATCGACATTATTGAAAATAATAGCCGGACATCTGTCCCATGATGGCGGAGAAATTATTAAACCAAAGGGAGTAAGCATTGGTTATTTAGCTCAGAATACCGGATTAGAATCAAATTTGTCGATTTGGGATGAAATGTTAACCGTTTTCGAATCCCTTAGAAGTATGGAAAAAACACTTCGACACCTTGAGATTTCGATGTCGGATCCTGCCGCTATAGAGGATAATGCCCGCTACGAACGAATTTTAAAAGAATATGATGAACTGCAAGTGAGATTTAAAGAACAGGGCGGTTATCAGTACGAAGCGGATATTCGCTCTATCCTCCACGGTTTAAATTTTCATAACAGCTCATTGATGATATCCAGCTTAAGCGGCGGTCAGAAGACACGTCTAGCATTAGGTAAGCTTCTTTTAACGAAGCCCGATATATTAATTTTGGATGAACCTACAAACCATCTCGATATCGATACACTTACGTGGCTTGAGCAATACTTACAAGGCTATGACGGGGCCATTTTAATCGTGTCCCATGACCGCTACTTCTTGGATAAAGTGGTCACACAGGTTTATGAAGTTTCACGGAGGCAAATTCAAAAATTCATCGGAAACTATAGCTCTTATCTAGATCAAAAAGCGGCTAATTATGAGCGTGATTTAAAGGTATATGAGAAGCAGCAGCAGGAAGTTGCGGATCTTCAAGATTTTATCCAACGTAACCTAGCGCGTGCATCGACGACCAAGCGCGCTCAAAGCCGGCGTAAAAAATTGGAGAAAATGGACTTAGTGGACCGGCCATTAGGAGACGAGAAATCTGCCACCTTCTCTTTTGAAATAGAGAAACAAACGGGAAATGATGTTCTTTTTGTAGATAACCTCGCAGTCGGATATGAAGGACAAAAAGTATCGGAGAAGATATCCTTTCGTGCCTACCGTGGTGAAAGTATTGCCTTAGTTGGTCCAAATGGAATCGGTAAGTCTACTCTACTAAAAACGATAATAAAAAAACTTCCTTCCTTAGCCGGTTCGATTCAATATGGTGCAAATCTAGCAATCGGATACTACGACCAGGAGCAGGCAGAATTAACCTCCAATAAGCGGGTTCTAAATGAGCTATGGGATGAATGGCCGTTAAAAAGCGAGAAGGAAATACGAACTGTCTTAGGTAACTTTCTGTTTTCCGGTGATGATGTATTAAAAATTGTTTCTACATTAAGCGGCGGTGAAAAGGCAAGACTTGCACTGGCCAAATTAATGCTAGAAAAAGCAAATGTCCTAATATTGGACGAGCCTACTAACCATCTTGACCTAGATAGTAAAGAAGTTCTCGAGAATGCCTTAGTCGACTATCCAGGTACGATTATTTTTGTATCACACGATCGCTACTTTATTAACAGAATTGCAACAAAGGTACTGGAGCTTAGCGCGTACGGCAGTTCTGAGTTTCTTGGTGACTATGACTATTATTTAGAGAAAAAGCTTGAGGAAGCGGAGCTAAAGGCTTTAGAAATGGCAAGCACCACAAGGAAACAAACTCAAAGTGAAGCACAAGAAAGAAATACCTACCAACAGGATAAAGAAGGTAAAAAGCTTGAGCGGCAGCGAAAGCGAAAATTAGAAGAAATTGAATTACGTATTGAAGAACTGGAGGCACTTATCCAAGAGTACGAGGAAACGCTATGTGAGCCTGAAATATTTCAGGACCACGAGAAGGTTCTTGAAATCAATTTAAAAAATGAAAAAGCAAAGACCGAACTCGAACAACTAATGGAAGAATGGGCCGAACTGGCAGAATAAATACACTAGGGACTTGGATAACCAATATCCAAGCCCCTTTTTACTATTTAATTGGAATGGTTAGTATGTCTGTTTTGGAACCGTCCTTTGCGGAATAAACAAATAGCTCGATCGTAACTTCTTCTTTTGTCAAAAGTTCCTTGTCGATCGCTATTTCAAAGCTTCCCCATGCAGGCGCACCGTCTGTTTGATAATGATTTTCTTGTAATATCTCCGTTCCAGAGATTACTGCATATTGAAAAACACCTTCAAACACCCTTGCCTTTCCCTTCACGAGTGCCTCACCCTCCGATTTTGAAACTGTAACTTCTTTAAAGACTTCATTTTGGTACTGTTTATTGTCTACCTGTTCTTGATCATTTCCATCATCCATCACTTCTGGTTTCTTATCGTCTGTTGATAAATTAATATCTAAGCTGCAAGCCGTTAATCCGAAAAATAGGACCATGAGAATCCCTAATAAGAACTTCTTTTTCATCCATATCCCCCTCTTCTACTTTTTATCTACTATATTCACCGAAATAAAAAATCCCCTATGGAGGCAACTCTACATTTTCACTTAATAATCGACAAAATTCGTTAAAAACTCTTAAATTTCTCCCCTAAGATACCTTTTCCACAACTTTATGCACATATTAAAACTTAGTACTGCAACCTTATTCCTACTTTTCCACATTATCCACAGAAAAAGCCCTACTTATCCACATTGTCCACATAAAACAGGTAACTTACCCACATTATTCATCTATTGGACAATTTTTAAAAAAAAGTTATCCACAAAAAGGTGTGTTCTACACTTAACAAAGTGTACAATATCTTGTTAGCACCTTTATTGTGACCGAATTTTCATTGCCACCTTCTTTCTCGGTAACAATCCGTAAAGAAACTAGTCTGGCCATCTAGAAATCATTTTTCGAAACAAAAAAGCCCTTCATATTCAGAAGGACTCTAATTGTATAACTCTATATCTAATCCTGGATTTGCATTTAATGTAAGATCAGCTCGAATTCCTTTTTCGAACATAATGCTTCCTGCCGCAGCAATCATCGCAGCATTATCTGTACACAAGTTTAAAGGCGGTATGACTAAATCAATATCGGCATTGTCTGAAAAGGCCTTTTCAAGTGCCTTTCTAAGACCTTTATTCGCTGCAACGCCGCCAGCCAGCAGCACTTGCTTCACCTTGTATTCAGTTGTTGCTTTTACCGTCTTTTTTACCAATACTTCGATCACACTTTCCTGAAAACTCGCTGCAAGATCCTCCGGAGCGATGATTTCACCCCTTTGTTCTGCATTATGAACTGTATTAATAACGGCTGATTTTAAACCGCTAAAGCTAAAATCAAATGATCCTTCTTCTAACCAAGCTCTAGGCAAATTGAGAGTATCACTGCCCTCCTGAGCCAGCTTGTCAATATGCGGCCCGCCGGGATATGGCAGTTTTAAGGTCCTGGCAACCTTATCATATGCCTCACCAGCAGCGTCATCTCTTGTTTCACCTATGACTTCAAAATGTCCCTGTTCTTTCATGTATACTAACTCCGTATGACCTCCAGACACCACTAAGGAGAGGAGAGGAAAGCGTAACTCTGTTACAAGCCGGTTTGCATAAATATGTCCAGCAATATGATGAACAGGAACTAGTGGGATATTATGTGCAAAGGCTAATGCCTTGGCTGCATTTACACCAATTAATAGGGCCCCAACTAATCCAGGACCTTCCGTTACGGCAATACCATCCAAATCTGAAAATGTAAGATTTGCTTCTTTTAAAGCCTCTTCAATGATAATTGTAATTTGTTCCACATGGTGACGGGAAGCAATTTCAGGAACCACTCCGCCAAAACGCTTATGACTTTCAATTTGTGAGGCAACCACATTGGCAGCAATTTCTCTGCCATTTTTAATAATGGCTACTGCTGTTTCATCACAGCTAGTTTCTATTCCCATAATCCATTGATCTTTTATCATATATTCACCCACATTACTAGAGCATCTTCTTGATTATCAGAATAATAATTTTTCCGAATGCCGCCATTTTGGAATCCTAACTTACGGTAAAGAGATTGTGCTACCTGGTTCGTCACACGAACTTCAAGAGTCATGCTTTTCGCTCCCATTTCCTTAGCAAGTGTCATCATTTTACGAAGCAATGCTTCCCCTAGCTTTCTGCCTCTATATTCAGGAAGTATGGCCACATTCGTTACATGGGCTTCATCAATGACAACCCATGCACCAACATAACCAATTATCTTTTGGTCTTCTTCCAAGACAATATAAACGGCAAATTTATTATTATAAATTTCATTATAAAAAGCTTCTCTGCTCCATGGTGTAGCAAAAGAGGCATGTTCAACCTCTAAAATTTGATTGATATCCTCTTCCTTCATATGACGAAAAACATAAGAATCTACCATATTTCTCTATTCCTATCCTTTTAAAATTTTCCCATTTGCCTCTAACCACTTCGCTTCTGCCTCAGCTAAACGGATATAATTAGGAACAAAGGAATGAATGTCCACTCCCAGTTTATTTTCACCTAATAAGGCGAGTTCCGAAGGGCGAGGATTATGCTCCGTAATCGCAGCAAATACTGCTTGAGAGTTCAGGGTATCTTTTATCACAGCTTGATGAAGGGGTAAATCATTGCCAACAAATAATATTGGTTTCTTTAACTCTTTTAATGAGGCAGACCAATCTGCTGACAAGACTAAGCAATCGTCTTTAACGGTAGTTAGTACCCCGCCTTGGTATTCATATAACCCTGTGTAGATTTGTCCTCTTCTAGCATCAAAGAGAGGCGAAATATATCCATCAAAGTATCTCCCTGCCCCAGCTGCGATAGTTTCAAGACTAGAAATTCCTACTAAGGGAATCTTTAACGACCAAGCCATCGTTTTGGCTATAGTAACGCCAATGCGAACTCCTGTATAGGAACCTGGACCCTGTGCAACTACTATTTTAGTTAACTGTGCGGGGACTCTTTCACAATCCTTCATTAACGTCTGAATGGCTGGCATAATGCGAACCGAATGATTCTTCTTTAAGTTGGTAATATATTCGCCAAGTACCTGATTATCTTCAATAAGCGCAACCCCTAATGGATAATTAGAAGTATCAATCGCTAGTATGGTCATTTAGAAAAATCTCCTTACATAATTGCTCATATCTTTTCCCTTTTGGAACAAACACAATTTTTCTTTTTTCTGAACCCTCGTGATACAAATAGATGGTTAACAATTCAACAGGCAATTGTTCTTCAATTAAATGAGCCCATTCAACAACGGTCACACCATCGCCTTCAAAGTATTCATCAAAGCCTAAATCTTCATAAGCATCAGCAACCCGGTATACATCCATATGATACAAAGGCAGCCTGCCTTTATACTCTTTTATTATGGTAAAAGTCGGACTGTTTACGGTTTTATTTATATTTAATCCTTTAGCTAATCCTTTAGTGAAGGTGGTTTTACCAGCACCTAAATCTCCCTCTAGGCAAATCACATCGCCAGGCTTTAATAACGCTGCAAGTTTAGATGCAAGCTGAAAAGTTTCACTAGGATCTATTGTATTTTTTTCATACTGATTCATATAATCACCTTTTACGAAACAATAGCATGCCGCTATCTTCATTCTACCTTATTTTTGTAAAAAAAAACCTTAGGATAGCTCCTAAGGATGTCCACTCACTATGTATTTTACCTAATTTCCGTCATTTAAGCAAAAATGCAAAAAAAATACGAAACATCGTTTCGTGTTTTTAAAAATATAAATGGCGGTCTGGACGGGACTCGAACCCGCGACCTCCTGCGTGACAGGCAGGCATTCTAACCAACTGAACTACCAGACCAAAGTTTTTTCAAGTGTTTTTCTTGAAAAGAACTTAAATTGCGGGGACAGGATTTGAACCTGCGACCTTCGGGTTATGAGCCCGACGAGCTACCAGACTGCTCCACCCCGCGACAGTATAAATGAAACTATTTGTGCGCTAATATATTATATGTTAAGAACAACAATATATACACACATTTTTAAAAAATAGTACAGCCTGGCAACGTCCTACTCTCACAGGGACAAAGTCCCAACTACCATCGGCGCTGAGAAGCTTAACTTCCGTGTTCGGTATGGGAACGGGTGTGACCTTCTCGCCATTGCTGCCAGACTATTTTGTTGAGGTATCATTCCCTCAAAACTAGATAATGCAGAAGAAGTTTGTAAAACGAGTTCGCCTTTAAAAATTGGTTAAGTCCTCGAACGATTAGTATCAGTCAGCTCCACATGTTACCACGCTTCCACCTCTGACCTATCAACCTGATCATCTTTCAGGGTTCTTACTAGCTTGACGCTATGGGAAATCTCATCTTGAGGGGGGCTTCATGCTTAGATGCTTTCAGCACTTATCCCGTCCGCACATAGCTACCCAGCGATGCCTTTGGCAAGACAACTGGTACACCAGCGGTGCGTCCATCCCGGTCCTCTCGTACTAAGGACAGCTCCTCTCAAATTTCCTGCGCCCACGACGGATAGGGACCGAACTGTCTCACGACGTTCTGAACCCAGCTCGCGTACCGCTTTAATGGGCGAACAGCCCAACCCTTGGGACCGACTACAGCCCCAGGATGCGATGAGCCGACATCGAGGTGCCAAACCTCCCCGTCGATGTGGACTCTTGGGGGAGATAAGCCTGTTATCCCCGGGGTAGCTTTTATCCGTTGAGCGATGGCCCTTCCATGCGGAACCACCGGATCACTAAGCCCGACTTTCGTCCCTGCTCGACTTGTAGGTCTCGCAGTCAAGCTCCCTTGTGCCTTTACACTCTGCGAATGATTTCCAACCATTCTGAGGGAACCTTTGGGCGCCTCCGTTACTCTTTAGGAGGCGACCGCCCCAGTCAAACTGCCCACCTGACACTGTCTCCCACCCCGATAAGGGGTGCGGGTTAGAATTTCAATACAGCCAGGGTAGTATCCCACCGACGCCTCCACCGAAGCTAGCGCTCCGGTTTCTCAGGCTCCTACCTATCCTGTACAAGCTGTACCAAAATTCAATATCAGGCTACAGTAAAGCTCCACGGGGTCTTTCCGTCCTGTCGCGGGTAACCTGCATCTTCACAGGTACTATAATTTCACCGAGTCTCTCGTTGAGACAGTGCCCAGATCGTTACGCCTTTCGTGCGGGTCGGAACTTACCCGACAAGGAATTTCGCTACCTTAGGACCGTTATAGTTACGGCCGCCGTTTACTGGGGCTTCGATTCAGAGCTTCGCTTGCGCTAACCCCTCCTCTTAACCTTCCAGCACCGGGCAGGCGTCAGCCCCTATACTTCGCCTTGCGGCTTCGCAGAGACCTGTGTTTTTGCTAAACAGTCGCCTGGGCCTATTCACTGCGGCTCTTCGAGGCTATTCACCTCAAAAAGCACCCCTTCTCCCGAAGTTACGGGGTCATTTTGCCGAGTTCCTTAACGAGAGTTCTCTCGCACACCTTAGGATTCTCTCCTCGCCTACCTGTGTCGGTTTGCGGTACGGGCACCTTTTATCTCGCTAGAGGCTTTTCTTGGCAGTGTGGAATCAGGAACTTCGGTACTATATTTCCCTCGCCATCACAGCTCAGCCTTTACGGTAAGCGGATTTTCCTGCTTACCAGCCTAACTGCTTGGACGCGCATATCCAACAGCGCGCTTACCCTATCCTCCTGCGTCCCCCCATCACTCAAACGATAAAGAGGTGGTACAGGAATATCAACCTGTTGTCCATCGCCTACGCCTTTCGGCCTCGGCTTAGGTCCCGACTAACCCTGAGAGGACGAGCCTTCCTCAGGAAACCTTAGGCATACGGTGGACGGGATTCTCACCCGTCTTTCGCTACTCATACCGGCATTCTCACTTCTAAGCGCTCCACCAGTCCTTACGGTCTAGCTTCAACGCCCTTAGAACGCTCTCCTACCACTGACACCATACGGTGTCAATCCACAGCTTCGGTGTTACGTTTAGCCCCGGTACATTTTCGGCGCAGAGTCACTCGACCAGTGAGCTATTACGCACTCTTTAAATGGTGGCTGCTTCTAAGCCAACATCCTGGTTGTCTAAGCAACTCCACATCCTTTTCCACTTAACGTAAACTTTGGGACCTTAGCTGGTGGTCTGGGCTGTTTCCCTTTTGACTACGGATCTTATCACTCGCAGTCTGACTCCCACGGATAAGTCTTTGGCATTCGGAGTTTGTCTGAATTCGGTAACCCGATGAGGGCCCCTAGTCCAAACAGTGCTCTACCTCCAAGACTCTTACAACGTGAGGCTAGCCCTAAAGCTATTTCGGAGAGAACCAGCTATCTCCAAGTTCGATTGGAATTTCTCCGCTACCCACACCTCATCCCCGCACTTTTCAACGTGCGTGGGTTCGGGCCTCCATCCAGTGTTACCTGGACTTCACCCTGGACATGGGTAGATCACCTGGTTTCGGGTCTACGACCACATACTAAAATCGCCCTATTCAGACTCGCTTTCGCTGCGGCTCCGTCTCTTCAACTTAACCTTGCATGTAATCGTAACTCGCCGGTTCATTCTACAAAAGGCACGCTATCACCCATTAACGGGCTCTAACTACTTGTAGGCACACGGTTTCAGGATCTATTTCACTCCCCTTCCGGGGTGCTTTTCACCTTTCCCTCACGGTACTGGTTCACTATCGGTCACTAGGGAGTATTTAGCCTTGGGAGATGGTCCTCCCAGCTTCCGACCGGATTTCTCGTGTCCGGCCGTACTCAGGATCCACTCAGGAGGGAACGAAGTTTCAACTACAGGGTTTTTACCTTCTATGACGGGCCTTTCCAGACCGCTTCATCTACCCCGTTCCTTTGTAACTCCATGTTGAGTGTCCTACAACCCCAAGAGGCAAGCCTCTTGGTTTGGGCTATGTCCCGTTTCGCTCGCCGCTACTCAGGGAATCGCGTTTGCTTTCTCTTCCTCCGGGTACTTAGATGTTTCAGTTCCCCGGGTCTGCCTTCAATACCCTATGTATTCAGGTAAAGATACTGCTCCATTACGAGCAGTGGGTTCCCCCATTCGGAAATCTCCGGATCAAAGCTTACTTACAGCTCCCCGAAGCATATCGGTGTTAGTCCCGTCCTTCATCGGCTCCTAGTGCCAAGGCATCCACCGTGCGCCCTTTCTAACTTAACCTAAAAGGTTATTTTCTTCTTAATTACTTAAGAGAGAAAAACTAATGTGGCGATTCTCGGTTTTACTTTGACTTCTTCTTACGATTATCTAGTTTTCAAAGAACGATTAAAAAAAGCTTTGAGAGAATTACTCCCTCAAAACTAAACAAACAAGTAACAGTCAACTTTTTATCAGTCCACAAGGACTGCATTATCCTTAGAAAGGAGGTGATCCAGCCGCACCTTCCGATACGGCTACCTTGTTACGACTTCACCCCAATCATCTGTCCCACCTTAGGCGGCTGGCTCCTTACGGTTACCCCACCGACTTCGGGTGTTACAAACTCTCGTGGTGTGACGGGCGGTGTGTACAAGGCCCGGGAACGTATTCACCGCGGCATGCTGATCCGCGATTACTAGCGATTCCGGCTTCATGTAGGCGAGTTGCAGCCTACAATCCGAACTGAGAATGGTTTTATGGGATTGGCTAAACCTCGCGGTCTTGCAGCCCTTTGTACCATCCATTGTAGCACGTGTGTAGCCCAGGTCATAAGGGGCATGATGATTTGACGTCATCCCCACCTTCCTCCGGTTTGTCACCGGCAGTCTCCTTAGAGTGCCCAACTGAATGCTGGCAACTAAGAACAAGGGTTGCGCTCGTTGCGGGACTTAACCCAACATCTCACGACACGAGCTGACGACAACCATGCACCACCTGTCACTCTGTCCCCCGAAGGGGAACGTCCTATCTCTAGGAGTGTCAGAGGATGTCAAGACCTGGTAAGGTTCTTCGCGTTGCTTCGAATTAAACCACATGCTCCACCGCTTGTGCGGGCCCCCGTCAATTCCTTTGAGTTTCAGCCTTGCGGCCGTACTCCCCAGGCGGAGTGCTTAATGCGTTAGCTGCAGCACTAAAGGGCGGAAACCCTCTAACACTTAGCACTCATCGTTTACGGCGTGGACTACCAGGGTATCTAATCCTGTTTGCTCCCCACGCTTTCGCGCCTCAGCGTCAGTTACAGACCAGAAAGCCGCCTTCGCCACTGGTGTTCCTCCACATCTCTACGCATTTCACCGCTACACGTGGAATTCCGCTTTCCTCTTCTGTACTCAAGTCCCCCAGTTTCCAATGACCCTCCACGGTTGAGCCGTGGGCTTTCACATCAGACTTAAAGGACCGCCTGCGCGCGCTTTACGCCCAATAATTCCGGACAACGCTTGCCACCTACGTATTACCGCGGCTGCTGGCACGTAGTTAGCCGTGGCTTTCTGGTTAGGTACCGTCAAGGTACCGGCAGTTACTCCGATACTTGTTCTTCCCTAACAACAGAGCTTTACGACCCGAAGGCCTTCATCGCTCACGCGGCGTTGCTCCGTCAGACTTTCGTCCATTGCGGAAGATTCCCTACTGCTGCCTCCCGTAGGAGTCTGGGCCGTGTCTCAGTCCCAGTGTGGCCGATCACCCTCTCAGGTCGGCTACGCATCGTCGCCTTGGTGAGCCGTTACCTCACCAACTAGCTAATGCGCCGCGGGCCCATCTGTAAGTGTCAGCGTAAACCGACTTTCAGCTTTTCCTCATGAAAGGAAAAGGATTATCCGGTATTAGCTCCGGTTTCCCGAAGTTATCCCAGTCTTACAGGCAGGTTGCCCACGTGTTACTCACCCGTCCGCCGCTAACCAAGAGGTGCAAGCACCTCAAGATTCGCTCGACTTGCATGTATTAGGCACGCCGCCAGCGTTCGTCCTGAGCCAGGATCAAACTCTCCAAGAAAGTTGATATAGCTCATTTTGTTACGTTGGCTTAGCTTTTCTAAAAAGCTAAAAAATTGTTTGTTGACGTTCTTGTTTGTTTAGTTTTCAAAGAGCAATTAATAGTAAAATTGGAGCGGGTGATGAGAATCGAACTCACAACATCAGCTTGGAAGGCTGAGGTTTTACCACTAAACTACACCCGCATATAAAATTCCGAATGGTCGGGAAGACAGGATTCGAACCTGCGACCCCTTGGTCCCAAACCAAGTGCTCTACCAAGCTGAGCTACTTCCCGTAAATAATGGCGCGCCCGGAAGAAGTCGAATCCACAACCTTCTGATCCGTAGTCAGACGCTCTATCCAATTGAGCTACGGGCGCAAACTTTCAAAGTCAACTTTTACATTGTATCAAACCAAGCTTGATATGTCAACATCTTTTTTTGGTGCGGCCGAGAGGACTTGAACCTCCACGGGGTTGCCCCCACTAGGCCCTCAACCTAGCGCGTCTGCCATTCCGCCACGACCGCATACGTTTCAGCGACATTTATTAGCATAACAGATTATCAACGTTATTTCAAGAGCTAATAATTGGTTGGTGCGGGTGAAGGGAGTCGAACCCCCACGCCTTGCGGCGCCAGATCCTAAGTCTGGTGCGTCTGCCAATTCCGCCACACCCGCAAATATAAAGATTATTTTGCTAGCGCAAAAAATCTTGGTTATTTTCTAATGAAAATAACTTGGTTGTTTTTCTTCAAAAAATAACTTGGTGAGCCATGAAGGATTCGAACCTTCGACCCTCTGATTAAAAGTCAGATGCTCTACCAACTGAGCTAATGGCTCTTGGCTGGGCTAGCTGGATTTGAACCAACGCATGTCGCAGTCAAAGTGCGATGCCTTACCGCTTGGCTATAGCCCAATATTGGAAATCTCATAAGAAAATGGCGGTCCGGACGGGACTCGAACCCGCGACCTCCTGCGTGACAGGCAGGCATTCTAACCAACTGAACTACCGGACCAAATGTGTTTTAAATAAGAAACAGGAAATGAGTTAAAATCATCTCCCGTCCCTGATGACCCCTACGGGATTCGAACCCGTGTTACCTCCGTGAAAGGGAGGTGTCTTAACCACTTGACCAAGGGGCCAATTTTATGGCGGAGAAGGAGGGATTTGAACCCTCGCGCCGGTTACCCGACCTACACCCTTAGCAGGGGCGCCTCTTCAGCCTCTTGAGTACTTCCCCATAAAAATGGCTCCGCAGGTAGGACTCGAACCTACGACCGATCGGTTAACAGCCGATAGCTCTACCACTGAGCTACTGCGGAATAATTAAATTTTTCGATGTCAAACAAGGACAATCAGCTTGTCGACTCTTTACATTATAATGACGATGCATTATAAAGTCAATACGATTTTCATAGAAAATAACCTGCATATTATTTCCTTATTCTTCATATAACTCTTTTACCTTTTTAAGCTTACCTCTGCACTTTCCACACACATACCGATTTGTATTAATACTTCTTTTTCTTTTATATTGCTGACGGCATTTTGAACATTCATAAAGGAGAATTTTATTTGGGGTGCGTTTCTTAGGTTTGTCTAGCAGTGGACTGCAGAATCTTGGTGCACCTACTTTTTTCAATAACATTTTAAAATCTTGATCACGGTGCTGATACCCTTTTCCTTCTAAGTGGAGATGGTAATGGCAGAGTTCATGTTTAATAATCCCGATTAGTTCGTTTAAACCCAGTTGGTCTAAGTATTTTTTATTGATATCGATGTTATGAGTCCCAAGTAGATATCTTCCCCCTGTTGAACGCAGCCTGCTATTAAAGGAGGCTTTATGCCTAAATGGCTTACCAAAGAATTCAATCGAGACTTTTTCGACTAATTTTTGTAGTTCTTTATCCTCCATTTGCCTTCCTCCTTACATAAAGCGAACGTGACAACCTATTATAGCATATATTGTAGATACCTATAATGATCTACTTTTCGGGAGGGTAAACTATGCCGACTTGGTTCCAAAACCAAATGAAAAGAGCTTTCTACGAGAAGGACCGATATCAAATTAAACTGTTAAACCAATGCTGGTTTTTTTACAGGAAGAAACATATTTCATAAGAATACAATGCTCTGTTACTAATAGCGTCTATTGGTTACCGCTTTTTTATTTTCTGTTGATGTTTGGTAACCAATAGCCTCTATTAGTTACCACTTTTTTCGATTTCTCTTTTATTTGGTCACCATGAACGCTCTATGGTTACCACTTTCTAAATTTTCCTTCATTCTGGTCGTCATGAACGCTCCAAGTTCAACTTCACAAAAAAAGATGACCATCCGAAAAAAATGGTCATCTTCATTAAGTGTTTCTTTATTTAGATGGCGGCAGCATGGTTAATGCTACTCTGCCTTTTTTCATATCCACTGAGTCCACCCAAACAGTTACCACATCACCAACAGATACGATATCCAAAGGATGTTTCACAAAACGATTACTTAGCTTAGAAATGTGAACGAGACCATCCTGCTTAACGCCGATATCTACAAACGCGCCAAAGTCTACTACATTTCTAACTGTCCCCTGCAGTTCCATTCCTGCACTTAGATCTTCTAATTTAAGGACATCCTTTTTCAATAATGGACGCGGCAGGTCATCACGCGGGTCACGTTCTGGTCTTACAAGTGCGTCGATGATATCTTTTAATGTTAATTCACCAATTGACAGCTCTGCAGAAACTGATTTTAAATCAAGACCACCAAGAGCATCTCTTAATTCAGCACTACCTAAATCATCTGTTGAAAAGCCCAGGCTCTCTAATAACTTTTTCACTTCATTATAGCTTTCTGGGTGAATTCCCGTCTTGTCTAACGGCTGCTTCCCATCTAATACACGCAAGAAGCCAATGGCTTGTTCATATGTTTTAGCCCCCAGACGAGGGACTTTCTTTAATTGGACCCTGCTCGTAAACTTCCCTTCCTCTTCTCTTTTCTTCACAATATTATGGGCCGCTGTTTTTGTCAGTCCTGCAACATATTGCAACAAGGAAGCTGAAGCTGTATTTACATTCACACCTACACGGTTAACCGCGGTTTCCACAACAAAATGCAATGATTCGGAAAGACGCTTTTGCGTAACATCATGCTGGTATTGACCAACCCCTACTGATTTCGGGTCTATTTTCACTAGCTCTGCAAGTGGATCCTGTAATCTTCTTGCAATTGAGACTGCACTTCTTTCTTCTACTTGAAAATTAGGAAACTCTTCTCTCGCTATATCAGAAGCAGAGTACACACTGGCACCCGCTTCATTCACAATTAGATAATAGATTTCATCTTCCATTTCCTTCAGGATATCGGCTACGAATTGTTCGGTTTCCCTTGAGGCAGTTCCATTGCCTATGGCAGCCATCTCTACTTTATAATCCCGCAGAATTTGGATGAACTTCTCTTTCGCTTCCTTTGTCTTTGAGACGGGTGGATGCGGATAAATCACATCAATCTTCAACACCTTACCTGTTTCATCCACAACCGCTAGCTTACAGCCTGTCCGATAAGCCGGGTCAACGCCAATAACCACTTTTCCTTTCAAAGGCGGCTGCAAAAGGAGGTTACGAAGATTTTCAGAGAAGATATGAATCGCTTGCTCTTCACCTTTATCATTTAGTTCACCCCGAATTTCCCTTTCAATCGAGGGCTGGATAAGCCGCTTATAGCTATCTTCAATTGTTTCTATTACAAAAGGTGCTGCGGGTGAATGCTGTACACGTACCCATTTTCTTGATAGATAAGATAGGATTATGTCATTATTCATCTTTATCGATACCCTTAAGATATCTTCCTTTTCACCACGATTTAATGCAAGGATTCGATGGGGAACAATTTTATTTACTGGCTCTTCATATTCATAGTACATTTCATAAACTTTTTTCTCGTCTTTTTCCGCATCTTTTACTGTTGATTCCACTTTTCCCGACTTAAAGGTTTCGTTACGAATCCATTTCCGCCCCTCTGCATCATCGGAAATCATTTCAGCAATGATATCTTTCGCACCAGCAATCGCGTCTTCGGCCGTAAGGACTTCTTTTTCATCCGATAAAAATTCCTTTGCCTTTTCCTCAATCGGAGTTTTAGGAAATGTTAATAACCATTCTGCTAATGGTTCTAGCCCCTTTTCCTTTGCAACCGTCGCTTTTGTACGTCGTTTTTGTTTATAAGGGCGATATAAATCTTCCACCTCTTGAAGCTTTTCTGCTTTCGTTATTTTATGTGATAGTTCTTCCGTTAATTTTCCTTGCTCTGCAATGGTCCGAAGTACTTCTTCTTTCCTTTGCTCAAGGTTTTGTATGTATTGCCAGCGTTCCTGGATATTTCGTATTTGGACTTCATCTAGTGCCCCTGTCATTTCTTTACGGTAGCGGGCGATAAATGGCACAGTGTTGCCCTCATTCAATAACGAGATTACACTCTTTACCTGCTTATGAGGTATGGTTAACTCGGCAGCTACCTTCCCAAGGAGCTGTTCATCTTTTACAACTGTATCATTCACTTCACAAACCTCCATCCATTCCTATTACCATATTGTATCAAATTACCTCAATCGATTCATTAAAGGAGCAGTTTCTTCTTATAAATAAAAAAATAGCAAGCTAATTAGCTTGCTAAAGGCAGAAACAAATATGAGGTTAGAGCATACGTATAAAAAAACGCTCTTTCTAAGAAGAGCGTGCAATCATGCTAAAATTCGATGAGACCTATACTTACTCGCAAGGCTTCATCCACTTTTTCCATCATTTCGTCATCGAGATGGGTTATTTTATCGGTTAACCGCTGTTTATCAATTGTACGAATCTGTTCTAAAAGTATGACTGAATCTCGTTCAAAACCGTAGCGCTTCGCATCAATTTCTACATGAGTGGGAAGCTTCGCTTTTTGAATTTGTGCTGTAATCGCTGCAACAATAACTGTGGGACTAAACCGATTCCCGATGTCGTTTTGAATGACAAGTACAGGACGGACGCCGCCTTGTTCAGAACCAACAACTGGGGATAGGTCCGCGAAATAAACGTCACCACGCTTGACAATCAAGGGATTACCCTCCGCTTACAAGACGTTCAACTGTGTGCTCTGCCTCAAATTCTGCTTGAAATGCTTCCGATGCAATCGATAAATTGATCATTGCCATTTCCATGTACCCACGTCTCATGGATTCGCGAATTTGTCTCTTTTTTCGTTCGCGTAAATACATTTTAGTTGCCTGATAAATAAACTCGCTCCGGTTAACGTTTTCTAATTTTACAAAACCATCTAACTCGGTTAAAAGATGTTGCGGTAATTTTACTAAGATTTCCGTAGTTGCGCCGGATTCAGACACAAACATACACCTCCACCATCACTACACACCATTTTTTCTATCTACCATATTTAATAATACCACTTAATGCCCAACATGCATAGACTAATTATAATACTTCTGTATTATAGGCCAAACAAACTACCTTTTATGCACCAAAATTCCGCATTATCATAAATATGTTCCCATTTTTAATAATAGGCCATTTATTCGGGCAGAAGATAGTTTTTTAATACGACAATTTTCCCACCTTGTTTATATAGACGGGGCACTCTAGTTGAGATGATACATGGTACTTCATAATTGATTGTTTCTAGTTTTTGAGCAATTTCATTAACTGAAATAAATTCTTCACTCTGTCTGCCTATTAACGTAACAGTCGTCCCAACAGGAACTTCATGTGGTAATTTTACCATACATTGATCCATACAAATCCTGCCAACAATTGGCACCCTTCTACCTTCAACCAATACTTCCTGCCCTTGAAGTCGACGAATCCAGCCGTCAGCATAACCGATAGGAATCGTACCAATCCACTCTTCGTCCTCTGCCTCATAAGTAGCACCATAACTTACTTTATCACCTTTATCGAGTTTTTTCACATGGACAAGTCTCGAACGGAGCGAAAACGCCTCCTTAAGGGGAAAAGGCAGTTCATGTTCTATTTCAGGAGATGGTGTCAATCCATACATCGCAATTCCAAGACGAACGGCATTAAAATTAGCCTTTGAGAAACGTAAAGCAGCGGCACTATTACTGCAATGGATATATTTAGGCTTTTCCTTTATAACAGACAGCAAATCATGAAATAACTCTAATTGTTTATCTAGGTAAGTTTGGTCTGCTTCATCTGCTGTGGCAAAGTGGGTAAAGATACCCTCAATTGCCAGCCGTCCATCTCTTGAAATCGTTTCGATAACCTGTTCTAACTCTTCCTTTGTACGGATACCAATTCTCCCCATTCCAGTATCAAGCTTAATATGAACTGGAAGTACCTTATCTTTTGGAAGATAGGATTGTGCAACCGTTACCCATTCTAACTGGAATACTGTAATGGTAATGTTAAATTTGACTGCCAGCTCAACATCTTCTGGACGTGTTGCACCTAAGACTAGAATGGGTGCAAGTACTCCCTTATTCCGGAGGGCGATGGCCTCATCCATAAATGCAACTGCTAGATACGTTGCACCTGCTTTCAGTGCACTCTCGGCCACTTTAATATCCCCATGACCGTATGCATTTGCTTTTACCACAGCTATGATTTCCACTTTGGGAGGCAAAAGTTTTTTGACAGATGTAACATTTGCGAGAATATAATCTAAATCAACCTCTGCCCATGTATCTCTATAAAAATAGCCCTGCTCTTGCATTATTCCACTTCCTAATTACTTAAAGTCACTTTTATTATATTTATTTTTACCCTATTGATTATCAAACTACTTATTTTAATTGTCAAATGAAAAACAGGCCCTATACAGAGCCTGTATCCTTTAATCTTATTTTTCTACATCTCCTTGCACGGTTCTTGCAATCTCGATGAGTTCATTTTCCGTTAGGTCATTTGATGCAATCATGTAGTCTACACCATCGGAAGTCCACGTAATCGAGCCTTCAGAAACAGCACCGATAGTAATACCTAAATCAACTAAGTCTCCATCCACATAAGTTGGTGACGATGAGGCTTCCTTCACGGTTACCTTTTCTTGTACTAGTGTGAATGACTTAGCACCTTCATAGGTTAGGACAACACGTTTTCCATCCTCAAGGTTGACTACCTTTTCATCCACTAACTTCGCACCCATATCAGCAGTTGGGTATTTAACAGTAAAGGCTTCATCCTTACTATCTGCCATTACAGGAAGGTTAAGATCAGCACGAGTCATATTCTTTTTCATATCAAAATCGCTATCATCAAAGCTGGCGTTGAATTTAACCTTTGAGAACTCTACAGTAACTAGCGCATTTCGATCTGGGTCCATCACTTTTACCATCGCCGGTGATAAATCTTCTTTGTTTAGTTTAATTTCCTGGATTGGCAGCATACTATTGTTTTGATAACGAGTTTTTGTTTCAAATACATAATGTTCTTTTGTAGCAGAGAATTTTGACTCTTTATCTTCAACAATGTCTTTAATTAACGATTCGTATAAATAAGCTTGGCTGCTGTTTTGCGGCCAGTCACTTTGGAATTTGAAACTCTTTTTAAGTGCAGGAGTTAAAACAAATACCCCTTCATCATTACGTAAGATCATCTGGCTTTGATCTTTTTCTGCATTTTTTAAATTAACACGGTAGAATGTTGGATCCTTATGCCAAATCTCAACATTATACACCTGTGAATCAGTTCCCATTTTCAACGTCATTTTTGCATCTACTTTATAACCAGTTAAATCATTTAGTTTTCCATTTAACTCTTTCACCACATCATCTTTTGACTTAGAGCCACAGGCAGCTAGTAGAAAGATGACCATTAACCCCGTAAACAAAAGCAAAAACCTTTTCTTCAATTCCTTCAACCCCTTCTTGTCTCATTTTCATATGAATATAAAGAAGACTCGTCTCTCCCATTTCCCTATGAATATATGAGACAACCTTTTGGAATATGATAAAAGGATTGCCAAGCTATTGTGAATTTTTCTATTTTTCTTCGATGACTACCTGTGCAACAGCATAATCTCTGCTGTGTGAAATAGAAAGAAATCCATTACTTTCAGGCTTTACGATGCAGGGCTTGCCTAAAGAATCTGTTTCGATTTCAATATCTAGAAAAGATAACTCTTTACCGATTCCCGTCCCAAGAGCCTTAGAATAAGCCTCTTTTGCCGCAAATCTCCCAGCTAAAAATTCAATTTTTCTTCGCTCAGGAAGCTGTACGAACGTTCGTTTCTCATTTTCAGTCAGTATTCGATCTACTAATTTCTTTTGTCTAGTGACAATCTCTTCGATCCTGGAAAGTTCAATAATATCAATTCCAATCCCTTTAATCATGCTCAAGGTTCCCTTCTATTTATATTTAAAGATGCATAATAGTACAACAAGACCTTAATTCAGTCTATTATTATTAGTAAGTTTACTCAGGGAGGTTTATTATGTTTACGAGAACAGAAAGTTTTCGCGAATTTATCCGTTTTTATCCGGTTGTTTCTATTATTATTGCCATCCATTTCCTATTATATCTTTTAACCGCTTTACCCATATTCCCAAACTTTTGGTTTAAAGCGACTTTTTCAGGGGTAAACCTTTATATTATGGAAGGTGAGTATTGGAGACTTGTCACTCCCATCTTTATGCATGGCGGGTTTACACATGTTCTTTTTAACAGTTTCTCACTTGTTCTTTTTGGTCCAGCACTTGAAAGGCTTCTCGGTAAAGGTAAATTCCTGCTCGTCTATCTTGTTTCCGGGATCCTTGCAAATGTGGCGACTTTACTACTTGAACCTTTAACCTATGTACATGTTGGGTCTAGTGGAGCGATTTTTGGATTATTTGGCTATTATATTAGCATGATTCTCTTTCGTAAGCATATGCTCTCACAGCAAAATTCGCAAATTATCCTTATCATTTGTGCTCTTAGCTTGATTATGACCTTCATCCAGCCCAATATTAATATCACTGCCCATCTATTCGGTTTATTAGGAGGCTTTTTACTAGGAGCTATTTTTTATAATAAAAAGAGGGATTGAGCCAATATTTTGGTTCAATCCCTTTTATTAGCTTCCCTTCGAAAACCAAGAATAAACTTGCTTCACATCATTTTTGTCCATATCGATTACTGTGCCCCCAGAACCACCGAAGCCAACCTTCACGAATGCTTCCAGAGACCCTAGTTCTTTTCTTTTTTGAAAGTAGCTTTCTTTGATTTCTAGACTTTGGATTTTATTTTTCTTGATAAATACGGTAGATCTAACTAGCTTTCGATACCGTAGATTTAATTGATGGTTTTCCAGCTTCCATCCGGCATCCTTATATTTTAATATTCCCCAAAAAGTAAACCACGCTAGAACTATCAATGAAAGAAGTCCCCAAACCTTTAGAAAGAAAATAGCAGCAGCCACTACAGGAACAATAAAGATCCAGCTCCTAAAAACATAACGAAGCATCGCTCTTTTAGGTACAGGATTAAAGCTTGAGGATAGTTGGTAATCCGTAAGATGGGGCCCCAAAATGTCTTTAATTGTATCTATCTTTACAAGCGGCAGGAGCAGTACCTTTGAACCTTCTTGATTACTAGCTGAACCACCTGCACTTTCAACCAGAACCGACCCATAACCCAGCCATTGACGAACGATATTTTCATTAATCCTGATGGCTTGAATCCGAGTTAACGGAATTGTAATCTGTCTTTTTTCTAATAAACCTTGAGAAATAACCAAATCATGTTCTGTTTTCGTGACATTGAAATTCGCATATTTTAGCATCGTTCCAATAAGGGCAATAACCCAAGCAACCACGAAGCCTCCAAACACAAGCAGGACAATGATAATCAGATTACTTACTGCCCATTGTTCAACTCCACGAAATACTCTTTCATAAGGAATCAAATCATCCAGCTGTGAGAAAAACGCCAATACCGCTGATATGACTACTCCTACACCACCCGATGTAAGTGATAGTAAGATTAACTGTGCTGGAGTAATCCTATATACAGTATGACTAGGAATTTCCTGAACAGATTCAACTTCTTGAACAACAGGGTTTTTAGCTGCAGCTACATATTCTTGAATATAGCGCGCCTCTTCTTTAGAGATAGCCGCCAGGACTGCTTCTGCTTCATCTGTCCCGCTTCCTCCTGCGGTTTCTATCTTGACCTTCACCATTCCGCATAGGCGTTGAAGGATTCCTTCTGAAATATCCAGACTTTGAATCCGCTCTAAAGGGATATATCTCTTCTTGCGAACAAAAACACCAAATTCGATCCGAAGCTCATTCTGCTCCAATCTATAGGTGTATCGCAGCCAGGAAAGAATACTTGTCAGAACGATTACAACCATTGCGATAGCGATCGCCCCAAATAGCAGCAGCTTTCCTCCTTTATTCCAAATAAAGAACAATGCAATAAAACTAAAAATGGTATCCTTTAACCTTTTACCTATAGTCAGCACTATCACAATCGGATGAAGTCTTTTCGGGTCAGACATCTTCATCCGCCACCCTTGCAAGTTTAGAAATAAAGTGCCTTAATTCTTCTGCCTCACTCTCTTCTAATGCAGGAATTTCATGTGAAGTTGCAGCTGTATTAATAATAACTGAGGCTAATTGATATTTACGTAAAATAGGTCCCTGTACCGTATCAACATGTTGAACACGAATCATCGGAATTAACGTTCGCTTTACGATGAAAATACCTTCCTGAAGTTCAATTTCCTCATCTCTAACATCATACCGCCAGCGTCTCCACTTTATTGACGGCAATAAAAAAATGAATAAATATGTAGAAATAAGTTCAATTCCGATTAATATCACTGAAATCCAAAATGGACCATTAAAGATATGTAATAGAAAAATAGCCACTCCTGTTAAAATCCAGCTAATGACAATCTTAATCACACCTGAAATTTTCCAAACGGTTAATGCCTTTGCAGATATACGTTTTTGCGGCTCTAGTATCATACACTTCCCTCCCATTCACACTGCTCTCTTAAGTATACACGGTAATAAGGGAGGAAACATCAACGTTATTCAACAACAAAACTAGATTGGTCTATTGGTTTAATTCCCTTCCTGCCAAGTAAATCCTCCATTAGGCGAAAGAGGGCGGCATCCTTTTGCTTGGCTTCTATCATGCAATGGACTTCAGGAACAGTTCCTTTAATTTTATTTATGAATTCTAAAAACATTTCCGGATCAACAAAATCTGCGTGCGCCCTATATTCCTTCTCAGAGCGAGGACTTGATATATGCATTTTTACTGGAAGTGATGATGTTTTCCACGTGTTAACGATTCGTCCCCAATCCTCCTGCCACTCTTCCTCTTCATGATTAGCCAAATGATGGTGGTAATCAAATACCATTGGTATCCCTAACTTCTCACAAAGATATAGAGTTTCTTTCACTGTGAAAGTGGTATCATCGTTTTCGAGCATAATCATGTTTTGAATAGCAGGCTGGATATATCCCCAATTATGGATAAACTGTTCAAGTGCCTTTTCCTTATCGTCATAGCCGCCGCCTACATGCAGTACACAACGATGTTCTGTGTCAATCTCCATGCCCTTTAGCAATTTCTTATGCATCACAAGTGTCTTCAGTGCATTAGAGAGTATTTCTTTGTTGGGCGTATTAAGGACAACAAAATGGTCTGGGTGAAAGTCAATTCGCATTGGGTATTGATTAAGGTAGTCAGCGATTTTTTTTAATGATCCTATCAGTGGCTTTATATAATCCCAATCAAGCAGTTCCTCGTGATTAGCCAGGGGGATTAAGCGGGAGCTTAGACGGAAGAAGTGAATTTGATTTCCGGCATTGTGCTTTAATAACCTTAAGCAATGATCTATATTTGATTCTGCAATTCGCTCTAGCTTTCGAATTGCAGCTTCACGGTCCTTTATCTTGCTAAATTGTGCAAATGTCATCGTTTGGGATGGTGATGCATTTTGAAGCTTAACACTCATCGCCACATATCCAAGTTTAACAATCATCCTCATCACTCCCTCCAGTAGTACTATTACTATTCCCCATATTCACTAAATTTCGACGGTATAATCGGGCAGGTTGGGTGAATCAAAGGGAAACCATATTCGAGTCTTAGATATACTAAAGTAGATTTACAATCCAGTCTATCTTTTTTAATGAATATCGGTTTACCTGCCAAAAGGTTGGCTCCATCTGCCAATTTTGACCGCCTACCTGCTGTTTACCCCATTTTACCCGCAAAATCCCTTTGTTTATCTGCCTAACCAATTCCCCACAACCCTCAATCCCTTAAAGAGCCAGGCTGCGGCCTGGCTCAGGTCATTATCTTTGAGGTTTTAGGTAGATTCTCGGTCTTGCCTTGCCCCTTTTTTTAATAAAAATATGCTTACCTGCCAAAAGGTTGGCTCCATCTGCCAATTTTGACCGCATACCAGCGGAATACCCCACTTTACCTGCCAAATCCCTTTGTTTATCTGCCTAACCAATTCCCCCACCATCCCCCTAACCCTAAAAAAGAATCAAAAAAAAGATTAAAAAAGCATGGACGTATAGTCCATGCTGGTTTTGGTCTTATTAACGATTAAAGCTTCTTGGTTTTGGTTTTCCTGATGTACGCTTTTCACCTGTTCTTGGCTTAGCAGGTGCCTTTTTACGATCGCGATCACCACGTTCGCCACCACGTGAAGAATTATAGCTTCTATTGTCATCTCTTTTTCTACGGTCACGGTCTTGTGGCTTTCTGTCCCTCTTAGAATGCATTGGTGATTCTTCTGTTAACTTAACCGGTGTTTGATCAGGCTCTTTTGTTAACATTTTCAAAACAGCTGCAATGACAGTTGAAGCATCATTTTCTTCAAGTAATTCTTGAGCAGCTCTTTTATAATACTGAAGATTATTTCCTTCAATGGTTTGCACAATCTTATCCACTACTGCTCGTTGTTGACCTTCTAATGCTTCATCAAGTGTAGGAGCAGTCATTCTTTCCATCTTACGTTTCGTTGTTCTTTCTAAAACAGATAGGTAAGACTTTTCACGTGGTGTGATGAATGTTAGGGCCATACCTGATTTACCAGCACGTCCTGTACGTCCAATTCGGTGGACATAGCTTTCAGGATCTTGTGGAATATCAAAGTTGTAAACATGGGTTACGCCAGAGATATCTAGACCCCTTGCTGCCACGTCCGTTGCCACTAATACATCAATTGTTCCTTCTTTAAATTTCCGAAGGACCTGCATACGTTTCGCCTGCGTTAAATCTCCGTGAATTCCCTCAGCTGTGTAACCTCTTAAGGTTAATGCTTCGGATAATTCGTCAACGCGGCGTTTAGTCCGTCCAAAGATAATCGCTAACTCTGGTGATTGAATATCAAGAAGTCTTGTTAAGACATCAAATTTATTCTTTTCCATCACTTCAAGATAAAATTGTTCAATCGCCGGTACAGTCATTTCTTTCATCTTGACACGAACAATTTGGGGGTCTTTCATAAACTTTTCTGCCATTCTTTGAATCGGAGCTGGCATTGTTGCTGAGAAAAGTAAAGTTTGACGCTCTGCCGGTGTAGAAGCAAGAATGGTTTCAATGTCTTCAATGAATCCCATATTTAACATTTCATCTGCTTCGTCAAGAATAACAGTATTAACTGTATCTAAGCGCATTGTTTTTCTGTTTATATGATCCAGTACACGTCCAGGAGTACCAACAATAATATGTGGAAACTTCTTTAATGAACGGATTTGGCGGCTGATGTCCTGTCCCCCGTAAATGGATAGAACGCGGACTCTTTTTCCTGATCCAATTTTATAAAGCTCTTCTGATACTTGGATCGCAAGCTCACGAGTTGGCGCAATGATGATTCCTTGGATTGCATCCTTGGTTACATCAACCTTTTCAACTAAAGGAATTCCAAATGCAGCTGTTTTACCAGTTCCTGTTTGAGCCTGCCCGATCAAATCCTTGTTTGCAAGCCCCATTGGGATAGTTTCTGCCTGGATTGGTGTTGCTTCCTCAAAACCCATTTTGAGGACAGCTTCTAAAGTGGCCTGACTTAGGCCTAAATCTTCAAACTTTGTCAATGTTTTCATTCTCCTTCATCTATGTGAAAATATTTTTAAAGTGCTGAATATTTTCGCCCGATACTCAGAAATGCGGAAAGCGTCTTGCTTAGGGGCGAAAAGCGTTGTAGGGCCTGTCGGTGAAGTCACATGTGACTTCATCGTTGGACTGAAGCGGTCGAGCCCCTAGGCGCTGCAGCTAGACACGCATCAAAATGCCGCAAGTAGGTAACATCTATATTTTACCAAAAAAAGACATTCTCCTTCAAGGAGTATGCCCTTTATTCATCGTTCTTTAGACACGTTGCAGATAATCATAACACTATTACAAGCTTATTGCAATTAATGCGTTTTTTTTCGGTCCCATATCGGCAATTACCTCTCCATCAAAAAGTCATACACTTGGGAAAAAAGGGCCTCTTTTTCCTCACAATGACAAATATGATGGCTAGAATCCTTGATATAAGTAAGCCTTTTTGTTTTAGCGCTAATTGTACGATATAAGTATTCTGCACTTTTAGGAGGGACGATCCCGTCACATTCCCCCTGTGCAATCAGTGTTGGCACTTCTACTTGAGGAAGAAGTGGTTTAATGTAAGAAACAAGCCTGCGAAATTGTAAAGTCGCTTTTATGGGAGTTGCTTTTATTTTTCTTTTATATCGCTGAAAAAATTCATTATTTTCTAAGTTTCCTTTTAATGAATCCAAAATCATTGATTTAATTTCACTTGCCATTTGTTTAGGGTTTAGGTAATAGGCAGCTGCACTAAGTAGTACAAGCTTGTCCACCGGGTGCTTTGCAGCTAGAAGACTTGCAATCATACCACCCATGGAAAATCCTATCACATAGACCTGATCACAGGTATCAATTAATTTCTTTAATTCGTTCTCTGCATGTTCGATCCACTGTTGATATTGGACACCTTTTAATGAAAGATTTTCGCCATGGCCAGGAAGAGTCGGGACACTGAATATCCAGTCTGTATGGTTCTTTAAATACTCAGCAAGAGGCTCTACTTCATATGGTGCCCCTGTAAAGCCATGAATACATAAACAGCCAATCATATTCTCTTCACCTGCTTTATTTTGAAGAATATTTTTCTTTAGTGTTCCATTAACAGCATTTAGCATACGGTCTTATTTTTGGGTATTAAATCCTTACTTATTCTGTAATGCTGTAACAATTTCTTCTAATTTCATTCCTCTTGAAGCCTTTACCAGAACTAATGATTCGTTATTTACATGTTGCTTTAACACTTTAATCAGCTCATTTTTGTCACTATAGGAAAAAACTCTGTGTTTCCCTAAAGCGGAACGTGCTCCTTCAGCTATGTGTTCTGCTAACTTTCCAAAGGTAAAGACATAATCTATTTTACCCGGATTCAATCCCTCACCAATTTGTTGATGGTATTGTTCTTCCTGAGGGCCTAGTTCTAGCATATCACCGAGAACTAGAATGATTTTCTGGTAACCCTTAAGGTTTGAAACCAGTTCAATTGCCGCTGTCATTGAGGTTGGACTAGCATTATAGGCATCGTTGATTATCTTTTCACCATGACTCCCCTCGACGAGCTCCATCCTCATATTGGTGAGTTTAACGTTTGCTAAGCCTTCATTCATTTTAGTAAATGGCACATCAAAGTGGTTAGCAATGATCATCGCAGCAAGTGCGTTTAATATATTATGAGTTCCTAATACAGGAAGTTCGAAGTTTTCTGAGGACTCATTGATCGTAAACCTATTGCCTTGTTCTAACTGAATGACTTCTGTAGGATAAAAGTCATTCCGGTTATTTCTTCCAAATGTTAGAACATTTACATTCCCTTTATATTTATTTATTCGTTCCATAAGAAGTGGTTCATCGCCATGAAGGACAGCCAGTCCCCCCTCTTTTAATCCATGCAAAATTTCAAGCTTAGCTTCGGCAATTCCTTCTCTTGACCCAAGATCAAGAAGATGTGATTCTCCGATATTTGTAATTACAACTGCATCCGGAGAAGCAAGTTTTGTGAGAAATTCTATTTCTCCTCTGCCGCTCATTCCCATTTCTAATACAGCAATTTCAGTATCCATATCCAAACCTAAAACGGTTAGAGGCAATCCAATATGGTTATTATAATTTCCTTCTGTTTTTTGTACCTTATAAGTGGTGGATAAGAGGGATGCTGTCATATCTTTTGTGGTAGTTTTTCCATTACTACCGGTAATTCCTACCACTTTTACTGGTAATTGTTTGCGATATTCTCTCGCCAATTCCTGCAAGGCAACTAAACAATCTTCAACAATCAAGATAGGTAAATGTGTTGGGGGATTGGGCACATCCTTTTGCCACAATGCAGCACCTGCGCCCTTTTTAAGCGATTCCTCTACAAATTTATGGCCATCCGAGCTTTCCCCTTTAAAAGGAATAAATAAATTACCAGGTTCAATTTTTCTAGAATCAATGGAAACACCGGTAATTTCTATCTCAACAAATGAGGTAATATCATTTTTAACAGCTATCATATCTGATATCTGCTTTAGATTTCTTTTTATCATTTCAAACCTCCAGTTAGTTGTGAATTTTAAATAGGGCTGTTTTCGAAACTTTTGTCGTTAAAATCTTAAAGCCGATTTTAACGTGGAAATAGTTATTTTGCGCCTATGAATTTAGTTTGCAAGCTCTTTTCTTATAATTATGCTTTTTTTTGCGAATACACAGTACAATCATTAATTTTGGATACAAAAAGCAACAAGGTTTAAGAAAAGAGCCTTAAATAAAGACACGGCACCCTGCCGTGTCAATTTCTTAGAAAGTGTATTTAATGTTTTGTTTTTCTGCATGTCTTTCTTTTGCAAGATTAACTAACGTTTCAATCAATTGTGGATATTCAACACCTGTATGTTTCCATAGTAGCGGAAACATGCTGAAAGGCGTAAAACCCGGCATCGTATTCACTTCATTAATTAATGCCTTACCGTCTTTTGTTAAGAAGAAGTCCGCACGAACAAGTCCAGAGCAATCCAGCGCTTTAAAGGCTTGAATGGCCATTTCCTTTATTTGTTGATATTCTTCCTTGGAAACATCTGCTGGAATGATTAATGCCGTATCACCATCTTCATATTTCGCTTTATAATCATAAAAATCCTTTTTTGGAACAATTTCACCGGCTACAGAGCACTTTGGTTCATCATTGCCAAGGATACCCACTTCGATTTCACGGGCTATGACGCCCTCTTCAATGATTACTTTACGATCAAATTGAAACGCCTCAACGAAGGCCGCTTCAAGTTCTGCTCGGTTAGTACATTTACTGATGCCGACACTTGAACCTAGGTTAGCCGGTTTTACAAAGCAAGGGTACCCGAGTTTCTCTTCCACTTTGGAATAGGCAGATTCTTTCGCCTTTTCCCATTCTGTTCTAATAAAGGCAACATAATTCACCTGTGCCAACCCTGCTTGAGCAAATACATTTTTCATCATTACTTTATCCATTCCCGCTGAAGAAGCTAATACACCATTCCCGACATACGGAAGGTTTAATAACTCCAATAATCCTTGTACTGTTCCATCCTCACCATTTGGTCCGTGCAGCAGTGGAAAGATTACATCTAATGGTTCGTATTCTGTTTGTTCGCTGTTCTGGAAGAGCGATGGTGCTAATGATAAAGGGGTTAACTGATTTTCATTTGAAAATTCTAATGCTTTGATGTTTTCTACAGGCGCAGTAAGCTGTGGTCCCTTTATCCACTGACCTTCTACATTTATGTAAATCGGATGTATTTCATATTTTTCAAGATCAAGCGCTTTTATAACGGCAAGTGCTGTTTGTAATGATACTTTATGTTCAGCGGATTTACCCCCGTACAATAAACCAATTTTTGTTTTCATACTAAACCTCCATTTTCGCATTTCACGATTTTATTTTATCACTTTTATTATTTTATGAAACCTACAGCTTGGTTAAAAACTCCCTATAATTACTTATACAAATAAAATCTCCCCACCTAAATGGAGAGATTAGATTACGGTAAGCTTCCATTCTTTTGTTTTCTTATCAAAGATGATTTTTGCATGGCAGTTTTCACCAGAAATTTGTTCATATTCCTCGTACATGTCATCCATTGAGGCAAAGTCGCCTATCACCCAGATAGGGATTTCCAGCCTGCTTCGCTGATGATCCACATCTCGTAAGGAAATACAGATACCTTCCTTAATAAAAGGGGTTAGAGATAGGAGAATTTCCTTATTTATCGGTGGATATAGACGTTTTTTCCTAATTCCAAGGATTGATTTCTCAAGCTTTAACTCTCCTAATTTACTTGAAAGAGCTTGACTTAAGAGTTGAAAAAAATCCTTAAAGCTTCGATAATATGTCTTATTAAAGAAACCATCATCATGGGCTAAATAAACAAAGCGATTACCTAGCTTATTATAAAAGGGAAGTTTTAAATGCTGCTTCTGGTGACCCAAATATAACAATTCCGCTATTTCCTGTCCTGTGAGTTCATTTAATCCTTCTTCTTCAACAAAGTCAATCCAGCAAAAGTCTCCGTAGCCGTATATATCTTCGTCAGCAAGCTTCTTGATTCTATCCTCAGGACAATATTCGAGCAGTGTATGCATATTAAAGTCACCATCTTCAAAATGGTGCTTTAATAATAGCAGCGGATTTAAAGCACCGGAAAAAGCAGCAGCAAATTCGGCAAATTCGATACCGTAGGACAGTACATACTGATCATTTTGATTTAGATGGACATATACGAGATCGCGTATGTCTGGATGATGCTTTTTCAAAGCCAAACTCCTCCGATCAGGAAAAATAAAATCTATTATAATGAGTTAGAACGTACTACATAAAAATGCTCACAAATCTAAACCAATTCTTCATCATTTTATCATTAATAGTCCAAATAGCTTATT
This sequence comes from Neobacillus sp. YX16, assembly GCF_030123505.1. Classification (GTDB taxonomy): domain Bacteria; phylum Bacillota; class Bacilli; order Bacillales; family Cytobacillaceae; genus Neobacillus. Next base: position 228,813 of record NZ_CP126115.1, on the reverse strand, counting down.
TCAATTCTTTTACAATTCTAAAGGTTTTTGTGATACTTTTGAAACAGTTAGCTTGATTATTTTACGAATAACACATACTATTTTTAAACTCCTTACTAGTATTGGCATATTATCAACAAATCATTTTCTAACATACTTGTATAGAGTGTAAAAACGCACCGTTAGAAAGGAGCGTATACAATGATTAAAGATATGACACAGGATGAAATAACTCTCCATATTATTAAATTACTAAAAGAAAACAAAAAGACTGACTTTATAAAAATTCTCGAAGAATTACAGCCATATGACACGGCAAAGATATACGAGGATTTACCGGAAAAGCATAAACTTCGATTTCTTTTATTCTTAAATTTTGACGTACTTGCTGACTTAATGCAGGAGCTTGAAAAAGAAGAACAGCTTGAAGTATTAAATAAACTTGGAATTGAGAAATCCAGCAAAGTCCTTGATTTAATGGACAATGATGATTTAGCCTTACTCCTGGATGAATTATCACCAGAGAAAAAAGAGTCACTGCTCTCTGGTATGAAGGTAGAGGAGTCTAAAGCGGTAACCAATATCATGAATTATCCACCTGAAACTGCTGGAAGAATGATGACCAATCGATTTGTGTGGATTCGAAGTTATTATAATGTCAGAGAAGCTGTTGATAAGTTAAAAACGTTTGCGGAGTTTGCTGAATCGATTAACTACCTCTACGTTGTTGATGAAGAGAGGAAGCTTGTCGGTGTTGTTTCCTATCGAGATTTACTGATGGCAGATCTTAATGAAAAAATTAATAGTATTATGTATGAACGTGTCATTTCAGTTTCTGTCACCACCGACCAAGAAGTAGTAGCCCGAATGACGGAACGATACGATTTCCTTGCTATCCCGGTAGTGGATGAAGAAAATGTGCTGGTTGGTATTGTAACAGTTGATGATATCATTGATGTCGTCATTAAGGAAGCAAATGAGGATATTGAAAAATTATCAGCCTCTGGGAAATCCATCGACTTTGATACAAAAACACTTGTGGCTGCAGCCAGAAGGCTTCCATGGCTTATTTTGCTATTATTTATTGGACTCATATCCGGGAGCATTATCAGCAGTTTTGAAAACACATTGGATCAGGTCGTCGCTATTGCCTTTTTCATGCCAATGATTGCTGGGATGACGGGGAATACCGGTACTCAATCACTTGCAGTAGTCGTAAGAGGCCTTATTTCACACGATATAGATAAAGGCGTCATTGCTCGCTTAGTTTTGCGGGAACTCGGTGTTGGAGTGACAATTGGCGTTACCTGCGCGATCCTCATTTCAATCATTGCCTATATTTGGCAGGGGAGCTTGATCTTAGGTGCAGTCGTCGGTGTTTCCCTTTTCTTTACACTCATTATTGGCACCATGGCTGGTACCATTATCCCGCTCATATTATTCCGTTTAAATATAGACCCTGCCGTCGCTTCTGGCCCATTAATTACGACGATTAATGATATTTTTTCACTGCTCACGTACTTTGGAATTGCATCGATGTTCCTTAATTATCTTCTGTAAGCACGGTCTTAAAATCGTGCTTTATTTTTTTGAAACCTATTCTCTAGCAGATTCGTCATAATAGTTAACATCTTGTAATAATTTTCCTAAATATATTGTTACCAAATCTTTTCTTTGTTAGCATATCACTATACAAACAGATAAAATTGGGTGTGGCATATGGACAATTTCACAAAAAAAGTAGATCGCTTTGATTGGACGTTAACATTAATTCTGTTTCTCTTTTTCCTTGTTAGCTGTGTAGGAATTTATAGTGCACAAAGTGCTGGACAATACGATGAAAATTTCTTAGCCAAACAAACATTTTGGTATGTAGTTGGAGCCGCCATCATTTCCATTACAATCCTTTTCGATGGTTATCAATATAGGAGGCTTTCTTGGTATTTATACGGATTTGGAATTCTTTTACTTATAGTCATATTAGTTGCTCCTGAAAGTATTGCGCCCATTAGAAACGGAGCAAAAAGTTGGTTTATCACTCCTGTTGGCTCCATTCAGCCTTCAGAGTTTGTGAAAACGTTTTTAATCTTAGCTCTTAGCTCGGTCGCAGTCAAGCATCAGGAGAAATATCTGCAGAAAACATTTAAAAGTGACTTTTGGTTATTGCTTAAATTGGGAATCACCACATTCGTTCCTATCTTCTTTATTATGAAGCAGAATGATCTGGGTACTTCTCTCGTCTTATTATCCATCTTAGTTGGATTCATTCTAGTCTCGGGGATCACATGGAAGATCATATTACCCCTGTTTAGTACTGGAGCTTCACTTGGCGCTTTCATTATTTATCTAGTCGTGCAAAGACCGGATATCCTGGAAAAGTATTTACATGTACAGCAATACAAGTTTAACCGCATTTATGCTTGGCTCGACCCGTTTAATCATTCAAGCAGCTCAGGCTATCACCTATTGAAATCCTTAAGTGCCATTGGGTCTGGTTTGATTACTGGAAAGGGCTTTGGAAATCGGGAAGTATACATTCCCGAAGGACATACAGACTTTATATTCAGCGTAATTGGTGAGGAGTATGGATTTGTAGGCGGGAGTATTGTCATTGGACTATTTTTCCTATTAATTTATCATTTAATCAAAACTGCCTTAGATACGAATGATCCGTTTAATACATATGTGTGTACAGGAATCATTTCCATGCTAACTTTTCATGTTTTTCAAAATGTCGGTATGACCATTCAGGTTCTTCCGATAACAGGAATTCCTTTACCCTTCATCAGCTATGGGGGCAGTTCGTTAATGGGCAATATGTTTGCAATGGGAATTGTCTACAGTATTCGTTTTCATCACCGCAATTACATGTTTACATCAAAAAGGTCACTAAGTAGTTAATAGCGGGACAGCTGATTCCCGCTGTTTTTATTTCTTTATTGTCCGAACTGTTATAAACTAAGAAAAGCGTAAGCGCCTTGCCCAAGGAAAAATGCAGTTCAATTTTTCCCAGGGGCGACAGGCATAAGACAAGCCGGCGAGAAGGTTGCTCTTTACCTTCTTGACGGATTGGCTTATGACCCCGAGCCCCTAGGCGCTGAAGCTAGACACTAATAAAAGCAAAAGAACATATACAAAAGTGAAGGTGAACTATGAAGGAATTTATTTTTTCAGTATTGGAGTTCTTATCAGAGTTAGGTTACTTCGGAATTGCACTAGGGTTAATGATAGAAGTTATTCCAAGTGAAATAGTCTTAGGTTACGGCGGTTATATGATTTCAGAAGGCATTCTTGGCTATCCAGGAGCAATCATTGCTGGGACGATTGGCGGAACATTAGCACAGCTATTCCTCTATTGGGCTGGGTATTATGGAGGACGTCCATTTTTAGAGAAGTACGGAAAGTATGTCTTAATTAAAAAGAAGCAAATTGACCTATCAGAACTATGGTTTAAAAAATATGGAGTCGGCGTCATTTTCTTTGCTCGATTTATTCCTATTGTCAGGCATGCTATATCCATTCCAGCTGGTATCGCTAAAATGTCCCCGACAAAATTTACACTTTATACAGTAGCAGCTGTTATTCCATGGACCATTCTATTCCTTTACTTGGGACATGCGTTAGGCGAGAATTGGTCACATATTAAAGAATATGCAGCACAGTATACAATGCCTATTATTATTGGAGCTGTTATTCTTGGTGTCATCTACTACTTAATAAAGAAAACTAAAAAAACAACCACTGATTCATAATCGGCGGTTGTTTTCAATTTATAACATAATACTTGTGATTGCTGCTGTTAATAAACTTACAAGTGTAGCACCGTAAAGTAATTTAAGTCCAAACTTTGCAACTTGATTTCCTTTCGCCTCATTCAGTCCTTTTACTGCCCCTGTAATGATCCCAATGGATGAAAAGTTTGCAAACGATACAAGGAATACAGAAATAATCCCAACTGTTCTACTGGATAGAGAATCTGCTATCTTTCCTAAATCGATCATCGCAACAAACTCATTTGACAATAATTTGGTAGCCATGATCGTACCAGCTTTAACCATATCTGCCGCAGGTACACCCACGAGAAAGGCAAGTGGTGAAAACACATATCCTAGAACCGTCTGGAAGCTGACTCCAAAGATAGCGTCAAATACATGATTAATCATACTAATTAATGCAACAAATCCGATCAACATAGCTCCAACAATAATGGCTACTTTAAATCCATCCATTATATATTCGCCCAGAACTTCGAAGAAGGTTTGTTTTTCTCCCTCTTGCACATCTATAATATCTTCTTCCGCTGAAACCTCGTAAGGATTAATGATATTGGCAACCATGAATCCGCCAAATAAGTTTAAAACCAATGCGGTAATAACATATTTCGGATCAATCATCGTCATATACGCCCCTAAAATGGAGGCAGAAACCGTTGACATTGCTGACGTACATAATGTGTAAAGGCGGTGTTCAGGTATATAAGGAAGCTGTTTTTTTACAGAGATAAATACCTCAGACTGGCCGAAAACGGCTGATGCAACGGCATTATAGGATTCAAGCTTACCTAATCCATTTACCTTACTTAAAATAATTCCAAGGTATCGAATGATAAAAGGAAGAACCTTGATATACTGTGCAATTCCTATTAATACAGAAATAAAGACAATTGGCAGGAGGACATTTATGAAGAATGGACCGGCACCTTCATTCGCCATACCTCCGAAAACAAAGTTTATTCCCTCTGCAGCATAACCTAAAAGATGGTCGAACAAACTAGAGACTGCTGTAATAATGACAAACCCAACTTCTGTATTAAGCAGCAAAAAGGCAAAAATAAGCTGTAATACTAACATAGTGACAAGCGGTTTAACCTTGATCCTTTTCTTATTGTTACTTGCGATAAAGGCTAACAAAAAAATAACAACAATTGCAGCCAAAAATAGTAGATACTTCAAACAAATTCCTCTCCTATTCATGATGTTCTATCAATTATGCAAGAAGATAGAAAATACAATTAATTTCGACAATTTTTGACAAATATCGAGCATACCAAAGTATTATAAAAGTACCTATACCTAGTGTCAATCCATTCAAGGAAAGTAATAAAATTCAGGTTTTTCACTTTTTATTATTCCATCCCCCCCTTTTCTTACTCTTTTAGCTATAAAAAAAATCCACCAAGAAGGTGGATTAAAAATACTATATTCCCTGCTCCTATTTGGCAGTTTCGATAACACGTTTCATAGCTTGGATATGTCCTAAATGCAAATTCTCATGAAACAGTGCAAAATTTACAAGTTCACCAAACGTTTTTTGGCCAAGAAATGGCTCTTTTAACTCCACATTGAGACTTTCAACGGGAATCTCCTTCATTCTTGATAATTGTTCTTTTAACTGACTAGTTAAAACTGAAATAGAAGGAACATCTCCTTTCCATTCTGCTGGTTTCGTTCCTCTAGCGAATAATTCCATATAGTTCACTGGTAAATGGTTGGTACTTTTAGGAAAATTAAAAATCAAGCTCTCAGCCGCCGTTAACACATGTCCAATATGCCAATGAATGGTGTTATTAAACCCTTCAGGTTGTACGTCAACGAGACCCTCCTCAACCGCTTCTACATTCTTGATAAAGAAACTTCTTGTAAGCTCCATATTATTAAACAAAAGTTCACTCATTCTACTATTCCCCCAAATATTTATTACATTTCTTCTGGCGCTTCGATCCCTAATAATCTCAATCCTTCTTTTAAAACAATCGTCACGGAATATACAAGTGCTAAGCGTGCTCGTTGTTCTGCACCATCTTCAAGAATTTTTACCTCGCCATAATATTTATTGAAGGCTTGTGCGAGATCAACAATATATTTAGCGATTTGTGATGGATCAAACTGTTCATTCGCTCTTTTAATAGCGTTAGTAAACTCCGTAAGCAAACTTACAACCTTCCATTCCTTTTCCCAGGATGCAGACGATTGTTTTACAGCGTGGTCTATTTGCCAATTTGCTTTGCGTAAAATAGAGCATGCCCTTGCATAAGTATATTGGACATAAGGACCAGTTTCTCCTTCAAAACGCAGCATTTCTTCTAACGAAAATTCTATATCATTCATTCGATAGTTTTTTAAGTCATGGAACATGACTGCACCGACGCCCACCTGTTTCGCTACCACGTCTTTGTTTGTAAGGTTTGGATTTTTTTCTTCAATATTATGTCTTGCCATCGTGATGGATTCATTTAGTACTTCCTCTAATAAGACGACCTTCCCTTTTCTGGTCGACATTTTCTTTCCGTCCTTAAGCATCATCCCGAACGGAATATGGACCATATTCTTTGCCCATGAATAGCCCATCTTTTCTAATACAGCGATTAACTGTTTAAAATGAAGACTCTGTTCATTACCAACGACATACAATGACAAATCAAAGTCATAGTTTTCTTTACGGTAAAGGGCTGCAGCTAAATCCCGCGTTGCGTAAAGCGTCGCTCCATCGGATTTTTTAATTAAACATGGTGGTAATCCTTCGTCTGTCAGGTCAACCACTTGCGCCTGGTCAGATTCTACTAGCAATTGTGTTTCTTCTAACAGCTTGACAACACGATCCATTTTATCATTATAAAAAGCTTCTCCTGCAAAAGAATCAAATTGAACGTTCATTAATTCGTATATTCTAGAAAACTCTTTTAAAGACTCTTCACGGAACCACTGCCAAAGCGATAAAGCTTCCTCATCTCCGTCTTCAAGCTTTTTAAACCAGCTTCTCCCCTGTTCAATAAGTGTATGGTCATTTTCTGCTACATCGTGGAACTTAACATAGAGGGATAATAATTCCTTAATCGGGTTTTGTTTGACCTTCTCTTCTTCTCCCCAAAGCTTATAGGCAGTAATTAATTTACCAAATTGAGTACCCCAGTCACCTATATGATTAATTCTAATAGGTTTATATCCACATTTTTCTACAATAAATGCCATAGAGTTTCCGATAACCGTTGAACGCAAATGACCCATTGAGAATGGTTTTGCGATATTTGGCGACGACAGATCAATGGTTACTGGACGGGTATTCCCAATGTCTAGGGAACCATACTTTTCCTTTTGCTTGATAATTTCTGTAATCGTAGCTTCCGAAACCAATTTTTTATTTAAAAAGATATTCAGATAGGCTCCCACCACTTCGACCTTTTCGAAAATGGGTGATTGGATCCTTTCGCTTAACTCTTCCGCAATAATATTTGGTGACTTTCTTTTTACCTTTGCTAATGAAAAACATGGAAAGGCTAAATCTCCGAGCTGTGGATTTTTCGGCTTTTCAATTAGCATTTCAAGTTCTTTTACCTGCATTTCCTGTCCTAGTACTTCATATAAAACCTTTGCAAGCTCCTGTTTATAATTCATAATTAGACCTCCAATTTCTATCTTTGTTCAGCTTCAGCATTTCGTAAAAAAAACAAAAAACTCCCGTCTCTATTATGAAGAGACGAGAGTTAACTCGCGGTACCACTCTACTTGTTCCAAAAGAACCAGCTTGACTTGTTAACGGAGAAATTCTCCGGTTTGCCCTACTTTCTTCAGGCAAACATCTCAAAAGTGCGCTTCATCCTTTGTTTCGTATCAGGCTCCCACCATCCCTGACTCGCTTTGCCTTCCCAAAGAATTACTCTCTTTTTCATTGATTTTTTCCGACTTGATTTGTAGTTATTATACTGGATAAAAAAGGATTTATCTAGTCACTGCTGATTATTTTTTTAAATTGGTCATCCTAACTTTAAAGGAGGGATTTCACCATGGCCAGAAGAAATAAAATTCTCGTTCCAGAGGCTAGAAATGGATTAGATGCTTTAAAGGCAAGGGTCGTTCAAGCACAAAATCCAGAGAACGCTAAATTTGAGGCTGCCCAAGAAGTAGGTGTTCCTTTAAAGAAAGGCTACAACGGTCAGCTCACTTCACAGCAAGCTGGAAAAGTCGGCGGCAGGTTAGGCGGCAGCATGGTACGGGAGCTTGTCAAAATGGCACAGGAAAATATGGCTAAAAAAAGGTAAGCAGTGGGAATCCCACTGCTTTGCTCATGAACCCGTGGACCGATAATGCCTTACTCCAAATTGCCACACAAGAAAACAAGGAAGAATAAAGAGACTCCCCGCAATTGGCGTAAGCATATAAAGCAGCTCATTCCCGGCTGTTTTTCCAAGAATAAACAGCAGCGGCAGGTAATTTACCGTTCCAAACGGAATGACATAGGTGAATATTCGGGCTACCCACTTTTGATAAATATTTAACGGATACTGAGCCATCTCTCTGCCGCCATCCGTAAAAATATTTGCTACCTCCAGCCCCTGAACTGTCCAAAAGCACATGGTCGCGGCTAGCATATAGATACCCGTAAATATTAGGACACCACTGGTAATCATAAAAAATAGGGTAACGGTTTTCATGAAGCTCCATTCGATGGGCAGATTATTCAATGCCCATATAAGAACAATCACACTTTGTAAGAGCCTGCCTATCCGTGTAAATTCAAATTTAGACCCTAATACTTGAAGAAAGGTGCTTCGAGGGCGTACCAGAACTCGGTCAAAATCCCCCTTAACAATTAAACTTGAAAATGTGTCAAATCCCCGTGCAAAACACTCACTTAACGAAAATGCCATGTGAATAACAGCAAAACAGAGGGCCACTTCGAAGAAATCCCACCCTTTTATCTGCCCGAATCGCTCAAACAAAAAGTAGAGCCCAGCAAAAACCGAAAAAGGAATAAAGAACTGTCCAATTGATAATAGCCAAAATGATGTTCGGTATTGCATTTGTGACTTAAATAAGATTAATAAATATTTAAAATAAAGATGCATCTCCCATTATCCCCCCTGTACGACCACTCTTTTTAGGGCACTGTTAAGCGCCAATTTTCCTAACCAAAGGAGACCTAGAAGATATCCCAATTGAATAAAAACTCCGATTATGGCGTCACTTTGCGCTATATGTCCTGAATAAACACGGAATGGAAAATCCGCAGTCCAGCGAAAAGGGAGGACGTAGGCAATTTTTTGAAGCCATAAAGGCAGTAAAGGTATAGGTATAATCAAACCTGCAAAGAATTCCCCTAGAACTCCAAATATCAACAGTGATCCCATTGGCGATAAGGTTACAAAGACGGAAATGTATAAGAACATCGAAATGGCTACTAATAGCAGTAAGCCTAATAAAAGAGTAATGATAAACAAAATAAAGGTTACAGCATTGGGAGGAAGTGTCATGTTGTAGGGTTTTGGTAAAAAGAAAGCCACGATTAAGATAGGATAACAGCGTAGTAATGCGCTTGATAGTCTCTGTGCCAGAAGTTTAGCATACCAGAAACCATATAAATCTGTAGGGCGGCAAAGTTCATAGGCGATATTCCCGCTTGTTATCAGATCAAATAATTCATTGTCCCGAAACCAAAGCATGACGAAAGCAAGGAATGCCTGCTGCAGCCATATGTAGGTGATTAACTCCTTCAATGAGATTGGCGGTGTTACAGCAGCAAATTCGTAGAATGCCTCAAATACCATTATCGAAATAAATCCCCAGAAGAATTGCGTTGCCACCCCGGCCAGTGCCGCAGAACGATACTGCATACCAATTAAAAGTCTAATTTTAAGTACCGAAGCGTATACCTTCATATTTGGAACTCCTTATACAGCTGGACAATAATATCTTCTATTGGCTGTGATTCGATTGTCACATCTAATAGGTCCACTTTTTTAGATAATTGGGTAATGACGTCGGAGGTAAGAATCTGTTCGGTATCGATACTAAGTACAGCGTGCTCAGGAGACCAATGGATGATTGTGGTCCCTGGTATATCAAAGCTATTGGGGTTTTTACGATAATCTGCCGTAATCGTTTTTTGCGTTCCAAAACGTTTTCTCAATTCCTCTATTTTTCCATCATAGAGCAAGCTGCCTTTACCAATTAATATCACTCGATTGGCTAGAGCTTCAATGTCATTCATATCGTGGGTAGTGAGGACAACGGTGACGCCTTTTTCCTGATTGATGGTTTTGATAAACTGGCGGACTGCTATTTTCGAAACGGCGTCAAGGCCAATCGTCGGTTCGTCTAAGAATAAGATTTTGGGGTTATGTATTAATGAAGCAGCAATTTCGCAGCGCATCCGCTGTCCTAAACTTAATTGTCTTACTGGAGCGTTTATGATGTCTTTTAATTCTAGTGTTTCGATGAGCAAATCTAAGGTAGTTTTATATTCTTTTGGCGAGACATTGTATATATCCTTCAATAGCTCAAATGAATCAATCACCGGAACATCCCACCAAAGCTGCGAACGCTGACCAAAGACAACGCCTATATTTTTTACATACTCAACCCGGTTCTTCCATGGTGTGAAACCCATGATACTGCAGGTTCCCCCGTCAGGAACTAAAATGCCGCTCATGATTTTAATCGTTGTTGATTTTCCGGCACCATTCGGACCAATGTACCCAACAATTTCACCGGGATCGATTGCGAAGGATATTTCGTTAAGAGCTTCAACAATCGTATGCTCCCGGTAAAAAAGTGCTTTAGTAGCCTGGAGTAGCCCAGAGGATCTTTTGGGAACTTTAAAGGCTTTCGTTATGCCCTCTAATTTTATCAACTGTTATTCCCTCCTTTTTCGTCACAGAGGAAAATAGTAACATCTATAGAGGAAGAGTGTCAAGAATTTTTTGAATTGTTTCCTTAATAAATTGTTAACAAAGAATTCACGCATTTCATGCCTTAACTTCTGTACTATTAACTTTAGAAAGGAAGTGGACTATGCTCTTAAAATCTAGAATTGAATCAGATTTATTAAAATTATTAAGAATTCTAAACACACGAATGAGCTTAACGGAAGATGATCTGAAGCAGTATTTGTATCAGAAGAAAGGATATGAGGGGGAAGTTGCATTTGATCTGTTTACGGCGGCAAACCTGAATAATGAATTCTTTATATTAAACGATCTAATGCTCGAAATAACTCATTCAAAATTTCAATTAGATTCCACATTGATCATTCAAGATACGATTATTCTCTGTGAAGTTAAGAATTATGAAGGTAATTATTTTTACAAGGATGGTGAATTTTTAATATATGGTGCTCAAAAGCCTATAACTAACCCTTTGCACCAGATAAAGAGAGCTGAAACTTTGCTCCAACAATATCTCAAAAAGAATGGGTTCCATTTTCGAATTCTTCCCTATCTAGTTTTTATTAATCCTAATTTCTTCTTATATCAGGCTCCCCAAAATGATTCGATTATCTTCCCTCCACAGCTAGGCAGCTTTATGAAAAAACTCAACTCAAAACCATCTAACCTAAATGGAATGCATCGGAAGCTTGCTGACCAATTAATAGACGATCACAAAATTGAATCTCCTTACCCCAAATTACCTGCCTATGATTACCATTCACTGCAAAAAGGTATGACATGTGCTATCTGTAGCTCATTTTTTGTTACTTGTGGCGAAAGGAAACTTACGTGTAATGATTGCGGGTTTGAGGAGGAGCTTGAATCAGCTGTTGTACAAAGTATAGAAGAGTTTAAGCTGCTTTTTCCAGACCTAAAAATCACCACTAATATTATTCATGACTGGTGCACGGTGGTCGAGTCTAAAAAGACGATTCGGAAGTTTTTAACTATGAATTATAGATTACTGGGATACGGAAAGTATTCACATTTTGAAACTATACTGAAGGAATAAGGTATAATCATGAACACTTCATGGTTACCACTTTTTTGGATTTCCTTTGATTACGGTCATCATGAGCGCTTCATGGTTACGACTTTCTCGAATTTTCTTCGATTACGGTCATCATGAGCGCTTCATGGTTACCACTTTCTCGGATTTCCTTCGGTTGCGGTCATCATGAGCGCTTCATTATTACCACTTTTTCGGATTTCCTTTGATTACGGTCTTCATGAATGCTTCCTGGTTTTCACTTTCTCGAATTCCCTTTGATTACGGTCATCATGAAACTTTACTGTTAATTCTATTAATAAAAAATGACCCGCTCCTTAAAAAGGAACGGGTCTAACGGCTATGCCTTACTCAACTGTCACGGACTTTGCGAGGTTACGTGGTTTGTCAACGTCGCAATCACGGTGCAGTGCAGCGTAGTAGGCAAGAATTTGTAGCGGTATTACAGAGATAAGTGGTGTTAATAAATCATGTACTTCCGGAATAACGAAGCTGTCTTCGTCCATGTTTAGACCCTTCATTGAAATAATGCATGGGTTTGCGCCGCGGGCAACTACTTCTTTAACGTTACCGCGAATGCTTAGGTTTACACTTTCTTGGGTTGCAAGTGCGATTACTGGGGTACCTTCTTCAATTAAGGCAATTGTACCATGCTTTAATTCTCCACCAGCGAAGCCTTCTGCCTGAATATAAGAAATTTCCTTTAGCTTCAGTGCTCCCTCTAACCCAACATAGTAATCAATTCCACGTCCAATAAAGAAGGCATTACGAGTTACAGATAAAAACTCCCTCGAAATATGCTCAATAATTTCTTTCGAATCACAAAGAACTTCCATAGCATTGGCAACCAGGCCAAGTTCGTGAATAAGGTCAAATCCTGGGTCAAGGTTGCGGCTTTTTGCTGTTACTTCCGCTAAAATCGCCAAAACAGCTAATTGTGCTGTATATGCCTTTGTAGAAGCAACTGCAATTTCAGGACCAGCATGAAGCAATAGAGTATGATCGGCTTCACGAGAAAGAGTTGAACCCTGAACATTCGTAATCGTTAATGATTGATAACCCATTTCCTTAATATTAACAAGAACGGCACGACTATCCGCAGTTTCACCGCTCTGTGAAATAAAGACGAACAATGGTTTTTCAGAGAGAAGAGGCATATTATAGCCGAACTCACTTGAAATATGAACTTCTACAGGAATTTTCGCCATCTTTTCAATGAACTGCTTCCCAACTAGTCCTGCATGATAGGATGTTCCGGCCGCAATAATATAAACGCGGTCAGCGTTGTTCATTGCAGAGATGATTTCAGGATCAATCGTTAATTGACCTTGTTCATTCTGGTACGCTTGAATGATTTTACGCATAACTGCAGGCTGCTCATCAATCTCTTTTAACATGTAATGAGGGTATGTGCCTTTTTCAATATCGCTTGCATCCAATTCAGCAATGTAAGAAGTACGAGTAATCGTTTCTCCATCAAGATTCTGGATGGTTACTTCATCCTTCATGACAATAACGATTTCTTTATCCATAAGCTCTACGTATTCGTTTGTTACTTGAAGCATTGCCATCGCATCGCTCGCAACAACATTAAAATCAGAACCCAAGCCTACCAATAATGGGCTTTTATTTTTTGCAACAAAAATAGTTTCACTATTTTGTTCATCTAATAAGGCAAGGGCATAGGAGCCATGTAAAAGTGAAAGTGTCTTACGAAAAGCTTCTAAAACCTCTAAGCCTTCGTGAACAAACTTTTCAACTAATTGAACAATGACTTCTGTGTCAGTTTCACTTACAAACGTTACATCTGCTAAATAGTCTCGCTTTAAAAGATCATAGTTCTCAATTACACCATTGTGAACAAGGGTAAAACGTCCAGATGCACTTTGGTGGGGATGGGAATTTGTTCTGCTTGGTACTCCATGAGTAGCCCAGCGTGTATGACCAATTCCGCTATTAGCTAAAACGTCATAATCTACAATCTCACGTAAATCAGCAATACGTCCCTTTTCCTTAAATACATGGACACCTTTTTCGTTCATAACAGCAATTCCTGCCGAGTCGTAACCTCTATATTCAAGCTTTTCTAAGCCCTTTAATAAAATTTCTTTCGTATCATTCATTCCAATATATCCAACAATTCCACACATTTTCTTTTCCTCCCTGATATAGGGGGCAAGAACGCTTTGGAGGCTCACCTTGCCCCCTTATCTCTGTTTTGGAAAGGTATCTGTATATACCTTCTTCTTTTTCATTGCTATGTTTAGTATGCGCATTTTCCTCTCTTTGTGCACCGAGTTGCCTCGGTGTTTTAAAGAGAAAATATCGGTTGTGCGTTCAACCGGGAGGTATCCGCCGAACATTCGATAAACCTCCTCCTCGTCAACTAACCCACACTGGTTAGTTCAGGCGCTTTTATTAAACTTTTTTATCAACTATCCTCCTTCAAAATTAGTTTTGCCTTTTAAGAAACAAAGCAAACTAATCGTAACTGATGAATCACTATTCGTCAATAAAATAATAAATAGGAAAGTTGTTTGATTTTCCCTTTACATAATAAAATATGCATAAGGGCTCATTATCGTCCCTTATGCATATCCAATAATCTATTCCTTTAATTCCATTTCTGCTTTTACAACAGAAACAATTCGGTCAACATATGCTGCACATAATTCTTCGGTAGGTGCCTCAGCCATGACGCGGACTAGTGGTTCTGTGCCTGATGGGCGAACAAGAATACGGCCGTTCCCATTCATTTCTGCTTCCACCTGCTCAATGACTGTTTTTACCTTCTCATTATCCGTAACATGGTGTTTATCCGTTACCCGTACATTAACAAGCTTCTGGGGAAACTTTTTCATATCTGCAGCTAATTCGGATAATTTTTTCTGAGTTGATTTCATAATATTTACTAATTGCAATCCAGTTAAAAGGCCGTCACCAGTTGTATTATAGTCTAAGAAAATAATATGACCAGATTGCTCCCCACCAAGATTAAAGCCGTTTTTCTTCATTTCTTCTACCACATAACGGTCTCCAACTGCCGTTGGTACACTATGAATTCCATAGCCCTCTAAGCCTTTGTAAAACCCAAGATTACTCATTACGGTTGAAACAATTGTGCTATGTTTTAGACGCCCCTGTTCTTTCATATACTTTCCACAAATAAACATAATTTGGTCACCATCGACGATATTACCTTTTTCATCTATGGCAATTAAACGGTCCCCATCACCATCAAACGATAGCCCCACATCTGCACCTTTTTCCTTGACCATTGCCGCTAAGGCTTCAGGATGTGTTGAACCCACTCCAGCATTAATATTAATACCATTAGGCGAAGCACCCATAATGGAAATATCCGCATCTAAATCGGCAAATAGATGCGTGGCAAGGGAAGAAGTAGCTCCATGGGCACAGTCTAATGCAATGTGTATGCCTGAAAAATCCTCATCAACTGTATTTTTCAAGTATTGAAGGTACTTTTGACCACCTTCAAAATAATCCATGACCTGACCTAGGTCTGCACCTACAGGTCTAGGCAGCTGATCTTCTGACATATCGATTAATTCTTCAATCTCAAGTTCTTGGTCATCAGAAAGCTTAAATCCATCAGGACCAAAGAACTTAATTCCATTGTCTGCAACCGGATTGTGTGAAGCGGAAATCATTACACCGGCTTCGGCTCCCAGTGCCTTTGTTAAATAGGATACCCCAGGAGTCGAGATGACCCCTAAGCGCATTACCTCTGCACCAATAGAAAGTAAACCTGCTACTAATGCCCCTTCTAGCATATGTCCGGAAACACGGGTATCACGACCAATTAGTACTTTTGGTCTGTCCTTATCCTTTGTTAATACAAAACCCCCGAAACGTCCCAATTTAAATGCTAATTCAGGTGTTAATTCACTATTTGCAACGCCGCGGACGCCATCGGTACCAAAGTATTTTCCCATTTTCAAAATCGCTCCTTATCATGTATACTGCTGTGTGTTTATGCGTTGTCTCTTGTTATCGTAATTTTTGCAGATGATTTATCAGGTTCCCAATTTACATTAGGCGGCCCATTCACTTGAATGTTCACGTTATGCTCACCCTCTGTAAGTCCATTTAGATCAATAAATATATCGAAGTTGTTTGGTCCCAGCTCAGTTACTGCTGTCCCTGTTCCAAAGACTAATAAATTTACTACTCGATTCTCTGGGTCATTGATGACCGCCTCATATTCTTCAGGTAAATTTCTAATTTTAATTGGGACGCCAGATACTGTTTTCTCTACATCACTCTTCACAACCACGGTGACCTTTACCGTTTCAGGTGTTACTTTTGTTATTCCGGTTGAGATAATAACCGGTAAAGTCAGGGTCGTACTTTCACTTATTTTACTTACATCCACTTCAACACGGACATTTTCCGTATTTTTTAAAACATTCTCATCCCCTGAAATAGCGGCTTCCTTAACATCTAATTCCATTGATTCAATCGTGATTCCTTCTTGCGGAGTACCTTTTTCAAGGATGTTGATTGGGACGGTTTTTGTATTGCTTTTTATTGGAATTGTAACTTCTACGATTTCCGGCTCAACGACTACATTCAGTTTATTTAGTTCTTTATCAAGTACCTGTACTTGTGCCTCTTTTGTCACAGTACTATCGAGTATATCTCCGCCTTCAAGTGCTGCTTTTACATATGTAATTCGATCGACTACATCTTTTGCACCTGTGATTTTTACCTTATTTGGCTTAACGGTGGGTTGTCCCGCGGAATAACCCTCTTTTATCAAATCATTATCGAACTCTGCCTCTACCGTAAACTCAGTCGTGACCTTTTCTTGAACTGCTACGGTTATCGAGCTTGGCTTGATGGTTGCTTTTAATTTATCTGATAAACCACTAACTTCAATTGTTACCTTTTGGTTTCCAATTTTAGCATTGGTTATATCGACAAATACCTCAAAGTTTTTTAAAGCCTTTGCTGACTGTACATGGGGTATTGGTCCTTCAATCGTTACATCAACCGTATCCGGTATTCCTGTCACTACAAGGTTTTCTGTATCATAATAAGCTTTTACAGGAATATCAACTAAGGTCTCTGTGGTATTTCCCCCTGGTACATTAATTTCGTTTGTCTTGCTGCCAGAATTAGGGACGACAGAAAATAGTAGAACTGCCAGTAATATGGCCATTATTTTAATAAACCAGGGATTATCCATTAATTTATCCATTACTCTTTCCCCTCCAGTTCCAACGAGCTGAAGAAGCCGGTTTTACTTTCGTGCTGGTAACGATTAGATCATGAGAGATTAATTCCTTAAATCCTTCTAATGTTAAATTTCGGTGAAGCTCTCCGTTTCTCGTGAGAGAGATATTTCCGGTTTCTTCTGAAACGACAACGGTTAAACTGTCTGTAACTTCACTAATTCCTAGAGCAGCACGATGTCTTGTACCTAGTTCCTTTGAGATAAAGGGACTTTCAGATAATGGAAGATAACACGCAGCCGCCGCTACATTGTTTTTTTGGATAATGACAGCACCATCATGAAGTGGTGTATTTGGAATAAAAATATTAATAAGCAATTCAGAAGATATTTTTGCATCCAGCGGGATACCTGTTTCAATGTAATCACTCATCCCTGTTTCCCTCTCAATGGAAATCAAGGCACCAATGCGGCGTTTCGCCATATAATCTGTTGCTTTAATAATTGCGTCCACCATTTTCTGTTGTTCCTCATCATCAGGCCCACTGCTTCTTGAAAAAAACCTCCCTCTTCCTAATTGCTCAAGGGCTCTCCGAAGCTCCGGTTGAAAGATAATGATTACTGCTAAGAATCCCCAATCAATAGCTTGCTGCGTTAACCAGCTTAGTGTATTTAGACCAAAAAACTCACTGACAACTCTAATAAGGAGAATCACTACAATTCCTTTTAGTAATTGTACAGCCTTCGTTCCTTTTATAAGGTTTAATAACTTATAAATGACATACGAAACAAGGAGAATATCAACAATACTAGCTAGGTACTTCCATATTGTAAAATCTTCAAAAAACGGCATTGTTTTTCCTCCGTAAATTTGTCTAACTTATAACCCATATATTATACCATAAATGCCACTTGTACCTATTATTTGTCATTCAAATACTTATCATTAAAAAAGAAATCACCCACTTGCTGAGTGACTTCTTTTTATTATTCTTCACTTTCATTAAAGATATCAATAACATCAAAGGCTGTCTTTTTCATGTGGTACCAAATCCAATCAAATACTTCATTAACCTCTTCAATTTGGCCCGTTACATGTCCGGCAGAAGCTAAATACTTTTCCCCGTTTATAACCGTTACATCCCCCTGTACTTCACCCTCGATTTTTAACTTGCCGTTTCGAACGATGACATCACCCTTGACGACTTCTCCTTCAGGGACAATCACCGTATCGTTTTGTACCACTAAATTTTCCTGTTTAGAAACAGAAAATTCCCGTTCTTGATTCCATGTTGATAATACACTTCCAATCATTAAAACCAAAAATAAGGAAGCAGCAGCTATCAGCGGATGATTTCTCAACCATCGTTGCATGCCTACCTTTTTCTTTTCCCTCGGCAGGCTGGCCATCACTTTCGCTGTAAAATCAGGTGGTGCCTGCATTCTAGACGTTCCTTTTACCACTGCAATCGTCTTCTTAAACTCATTGAACAGTGTCTCACATTCCTTGCAGCCTTTGAGGTGTTCTCTTAAAATCATCTCATTTGCAGGGTCAATTTCTTCATCTAAGTATTCATGCATTAAGTCAACGATTTCATCATTACACTTCAACGTGTTTCACCTCTTATCACACATAACGTAATTGTTGTCGCAATGCCTCGCGTCCACGATGGATACGGGTTTTAACTGTGCCTAATGGCATATCAAGGATTTCACTTATTTCATTTAGTGACAACTCTTCCATATATTTCAGAACAATAACTGACCTGTATTTTTCAGGCAGCTTTAATATTTCCTTTTGAACCGTTTCTTGGAGTTCAAGACTTTCCAATTCATTCTCAGGTAAAGGGGAGTTCGAAGAAAGCTGTGAATACATGGTAAGACCATCTGTTCCTGAAACTTCTGCGTCAAGGTAGTAATCTGGCTTCTTCTTCCTAATTCTATCGATACATAAATTTGTCGCAATTCTAAATAACCATGTAGAAAATTTTAAATCCTGATTAAATGATTTGATATTAACATATGCACGGATAAAGGCTTCCTGTGCAATGTCCTCTGCCTCATGGCGATTTCCCAGCATTCGATACCCAAGCTGAAAAATGCTGTTACTATAAATTTCAACAATTTCAGCAAATGCGTCCTGATCGCCTTTTATAACTTGTTTAATTCTTTTTTTTATAAGGGCTTCCATTAATTTATCTCAGCTCCAATGCGGCTATACAATCTTACGAATCATAAGCAAAAAGGTTTCAATATAAATAATATCTTCTTATATACTTTTTATATTAACAAAAATTAACTAATTTTGGATATAAGAAGGCTTATTCATTTTAAAACTGAAATAATAACAGCAGCTTTCTTGGAAAGCTGCTGCTTAATGATTATAATAATTTTTCTCCGAACAAGGAGCCCATTAATTCGACAGCAACTCTCGCGGTTTTATTTTTCTCATCTAGAATAGGATTAACTTCTACAAATTCTGCTGAGGTAATAATCTGAGCCTCTTCGAGCATTTCCATTGCCAAATGACTTTCACGATAACTAATTCCGCCCATCACTGGAGTCCCTACCCCCGGAGCATCATTAGGGTCTAATCCGTCTAAATCTAGTGATAAGTGAACACCATCTGTTCTTTCCTTTAAGTATGTAATCGTTTCCTCCATCACATGTGCCATCCCTAATCGATCAATCTCATGCATAGTATATACTTTAATACCTTTTTCTTTGATTAATATCTTTTCGCCTTCATCAAGTGATCTTGCACCTATAATAACCACGTTTTCTGGTTTTACTTTTGGTGCATACCCTGCGATATCTGTTAAGGAACGATGACCAATACCCAAACTCGCAGCTAACGGCATGCCATGTATATTTCCTGAAGGCGAGGTTTCTGCCGTATTCAAATCACCATGTGCATCATACCAAATAACCCCTAGGTTCTTATAATGCTTTGAAACACCCGCTAATGTACCAATGGCAATGCTGTGGTCTCCACCCAAAACAAGTGGAAAGGATCCTGATTGAATAACTTCATCCACTTTTTCTGCTAGTAGTGTACTTTTTTCAGCAACGAGGTCTAAATTTCTCAAATTAGATTCTTTATCGATCACCACTTCAGGTCTTCCAATTGGAATATCCCCCATGTCATGAATTTGGTCAAAAAGTGGTTTCAGTCTCTCATTTATTCCCGCATATCTGATAGCACTAGGTCCCATATCAACTCCACGTCTCATTTGACCTAAATCCATCGGCATCCCAATAATAGATAGTTTTCTCATACTGTACCTCCTGCCCCTTCTATAACTACTATTTTAACCGTTTTCATGCGAATGACTCAACTCGACAAGATTTTGTATATATATACGGGTTGCCTTTATTAGTGACCGTCATTTCTTTTTTTTGCAGTCTTCGAGCTCTCATCACGTTATGAGTGACCGTTTTTGCTTTTCTTTCAAGTTTTTGATTACTTATAGCCATAAGGTCCAATTATTTGTCTTGAACAATAAAAAAGCCTTAAATCAAAATGATTTAAGGCAAAGTTTAATATGTAGTGTGATGGTTATTTTGCTTCGTAAAAAACTTTGGTTATTTTCACTAAAGTGAAAAAAACTTTGGTGGAGCCTAGCGGGATCGAACCGCTGACCTCCTGCGTGCAAAGCAGGCGCTCTCCCAGCTGAGCTAAGGCCCCATATGAACGAAAACGGGATTCGAAATGAGCAACCCACCACCTTTGCAGGGGGTTAATTCTACCACTGAGCACTTTCCGCTTTTCATAGATAAAGACCCTGAGAGATAAAATATCTCTTGGGGTCAATTTGTAAAATGATGAGCCATGAAGGATTCGAACCTTCGACCCTCTGATTAAAAGTCAGATGCTCTACCAACTGAGCTAATGGCTCTTGGCTGGGCTAGCTGGATTTGAACCAACGCATGTCGCAGTCAAAGTGCGATGCCTTACCGCTTGGCTATAGCCCAATGTTAAGGACATTAACTAGTTTGTCCAACATTTAATAAAAATATAAGTGGTGGAGGGGGACGGATTCGAACCGCCGAACCCGGAGGGAGCGGATTTACAGTCCGCCGCGTTTAGCCACTTCGCTACCCCTCCACTTAAAAAAGTGGTGCCGGCGAGAGGACTTGAACCCCCAACCTACTGATTACAAGTCAGTTGCTCTACCAATTGAGCTACCCCGGCATAAATTAAATAAAATCTTCAACTTGTGAAAAAAAATATGATTATTTTGCTATCGCAAAAAACTTTGGTGGAGGATGACGGGATCGAACCGCCGACCCTCTGCTTGTAAGGCAGATGCTCTCCCAGCTGAGCTAATCCTCCATATTATGGTACATTATTTTCTCTATCGCAAAAAAACTCTGGTGACCCCTACGGGATTCGAACCCGTGTTACCTCCGTGAAAGGGAGGTGTCTTAACCACTTGACCAAGGGGCCATATAATTTAAAAATAGGAAAGCTTCCAAGCGGGCTCGAACCGCTGACCTCTTCCTTACCATGGAAGTGCTCTACCTACTGAGCTATGGAAGCATAGCTAATTTTCATTTAAATAGAAATGGCTCCGCAGGTAGGACTCGAACCTACGACCGATCGGTTAACAGCCGATAGCTCTACCACTGAGCTACTGCGGAACAATATAAAGCCTGGCAACGTCCTACTCTCACAGGGACAAAG
Source organism: Neobacillus sp. YX16 (assembly GCF_030123505.1). Taxonomy (GTDB): domain Bacteria; phylum Bacillota; class Bacilli; order Bacillales; family Cytobacillaceae; genus Neobacillus. The sequence goes on along the minus strand of NZ_CP126115.1, from coordinate 207,239 downwards.
TCCCAACTACCATCGGCGCTGAGAAGCTTAACTTCCGTGTTCGGTATGGGAACGGGTGTGACCTTCTCGCCATTATTGCCAGACTATTTTTTCTCAAAGACATTTATTATTATACTGTCTTTTCGATATTTTTCAAGAGGTTTTTGAAAAAAATTCATTCCCTCAAAACTAGATAATTTCAGAAGAAGTTTGTAAAACGAGTTCGCTTTTATAAATTGGTTAAGTCCTCGAACGATTAGTATCAGTCAGCTCCACATGTTACCACGCTTCCACCTCTGACCTATCAACCTGATCATCTTTCAGGGTTCTTACTAGCTTGACGCTATGGGAAATCTCATCTTGAGGGGGGCTTCATGCTTAGATGCTTTCAGCACTTATCCCGTCCGCACATAGCTACCCAGCGATGCCTTTGGCAAGACAACTGGTACACCAGCGGTGCGTCCATCCCGGTCCTCTCGTACTAAGGACAGCTCCTCTCAAATTTCCTGCGCCCACGACGGATAGGGACCGAACTGTCTCACGACGTTCTGAACCCAGCTCGCGTACCGCTTTAATGGGCGAACAGCCCAACCCTTGGGACCGACTACAGCCCCAGGATGCGATGAGCCGACATCGAGGTGCCAAACCTCCCCGTCGATGTGGACTCTTGGGGGAGATAAGCCTGTTATCCCCGGGGTAGCTTTTATCCGTTGAGCGATGGCCCTTCCATGCGGAACCACCGGATCACTAAGCCCGACTTTCGTCCCTGCTCGACTTGTAGGTCTCGCAGTCAAGCTCCCTTGTGCCTTTACACTCTGCGAATGATTTCCAACCATTCTGAGGGAACCTTTGGGCGCCTCCGTTACTCTTTAGGAGGCGACCGCCCCAGTCAAACTGCCCACCTGACACTGTCTCCCACCCCGATAAGGGGTGCGGGTTAGAATTTCAATACAGCCAGGGTAGTATCCCACCGACGCCTCCACCGAAGCTAGCGCTCCGGTTTCTCAGGCTCCTACCTATCCTGTACAAGCTGTACCAAAATTCAATATCAGGCTACAGTAAAGCTCCACGGGGTCTTTCCGTCCTGTCGCGGGTAACCTGCATCTTCACAGGTACTATAATTTCACCGAGTCTCTCGTTGAGACAGTGCCCAGATCGTTACGCCTTTCGTGCGGGTCGGAACTTACCCGACAAGGAATTTCGCTACCTTAGGACCGTTATAGTTACGGCCGCCGTTTACTGGGGCTTCGATTCAGAGCTTCGCTTGCGCTAACCCCTCCTCTTAACCTTCCAGCACCGGGCAGGCGTCAGCCCCTATACTTCGCCTTGCGGCTTCGCAGAGACCTGTGTTTTTGCTAAACAGTCGCCTGGGCCTATTCACTGCGGCTCTTCGAGGCTATTCACCTCAAAAAGCACCCCTTCTCCCGAAGTTACGGGGTCATTTTGCCGAGTTCCTTAACGAGAGTTCTCTCGCACACCTTAGGATTCTCTCCTCGCCTACCTGTGTCGGTTTGCGGTACGGGCACCTTTTATCTCGCTAGAGGCTTTTCTTGGCAGTGTGGAATCAGGAACTTCGGTACTATATTTCCCTCGCCATCACAGCTCAGCCTTTACGGTAAGCGGATTTTCCTGCTTACCAGCCTAACTGCTTGGACGCGCATATCCAACAGCGCGCTTACCCTATCCTCCTGCGTCCCCCCATCACTCAAACGATAAAGAGGTGGTACAGGAATATCAACCTGTTGTCCATCGCCTACGCCTTTCGGCCTCGGCTTAGGTCCCGACTAACCCTGAGAGGACGAGCCTTCCTCAGGAAACCTTAGGCATACGGTGGACGGGATTCTCACCCGTCTTTCGCTACTCATACCGGCATTCTCACTTCTAAGCGCTCCACCAGTCCTTACGGTCTAGCTTCAACGCCCTTAGAACGCTCTCCTACCACTGACACCATACGGTGTCAATCCACAGCTTCGGTGTTACGTTTAGCCCCGGTACATTTTCGGCGCAGAGTCACTCGACCAGTGAGCTATTACGCACTCTTTAAATGGTGGCTGCTTCTAAGCCAACATCCTGGTTGTCTAAGCAACTCCACATCCTTTTCCACTTAACGTAAACTTTGGGACCTTAGCTGGTGGTCTGGGCTGTTTCCCTTTTGACTACGGATCTTATCACTCGCAGTCTGACTCCCACGGATAAGTCTTTGGCATTCGGAGTTTGTCTGAATTCGGTAACCCGATGAGGGCCCCTAGTCCAAACAGTGCTCTACCTCCAAGACTCTTACAACGTGAGGCTAGCCCTAAAGCTATTTCGGAGAGAACCAGCTATCTCCAAGTTCGATTGGAATTTCTCCGCTACCCACACCTCATCCCCGCACTTTTCAACGTGCGTGGGTTCGGGCCTCCATCCAGTGTTACCTGGACTTCACCCTGGACATGGGTAGATCACCTGGTTTCGGGTCTACGACCACATACTAAAATCGCCCTATTCAGACTCGCTTTCGCTGCGGCTCCGTCTTTTCAACTTAACCTTGCATGTAATCGTAACTCGCCGGTTCATTCTACAAAAGGCACGCTATCACCCATTAACGGGCTCTAACTACTTGTAGGCACACGGTTTCAGGATCTATTTCACTCCCCTTCCGGGGTGCTTTTCACCTTTCCCTCACGGTACTGGTTCACTATCGGTCACTAGGGAGTATTTAGCCTTGGGAGATGGTCCTCCCAGCTTCCGACCGGATTTCTCGTGTCCGGCCGTACTCAGGATCCACTCAGGAGGGAACGAAGTTTCAACTACAGGGTTTTTACCTTCTATGACGGGCCTTTCCAGACCGCTTCATCTACCCCGTTCCTTTGTAACTCCATGTTGAGTGTCCTACAACCCCAAGAGGCAAGCCTCTTGGTTTGGGCTATGTCCCGTTTCGCTCGCCGCTACTCAGGGAATCGCGTTTGCTTTCTCTTCCTCCGGGTACTTAGATGTTTCAGTTCCCCGGGTCTGCCTTCAATACCCTATGTATTCAGGTAAAGATACTGCTCCATTACGAGCAGTGGGTTCCCCCATTCGGAAATCTCCGGATCAAAGCTTACTTACAGCTCCCCGAAGCATATCGGTGTTAGTCCCGTCCTTCATCGGCTCCTAGTGCCAAGGCATCCACCGTGCGCCCTTTCTAACTTAACCTAAAAGGTTATTTTCTTCTTAATTACTTAAGAGAGAAAAACTAATGTGGCGATTCTCGGTTTTACTTTGACTTCTTCTTACGATTATCTAGTTTTCAAAGAACGATTAAAAAAAGCTTTGAGAGAATTACTCCCTCAAAACTAAACAAACAAGTAACAGTCAACTTTTTATCAGTCCACAAGGACTGCATTATCCTTAGAAAGGAGGTGATCCAGCCGCACCTTCCGATACGGCTACCTTGTTACGACTTCACCCCAATCATCTGTCCCACCTTAGGCGGCTGGCTCCTTACGGTTACCCCACCGACTTCGGGTGTTACAAACTCTCGTGGTGTGACGGGCGGTGTGTACAAGGCCCGGGAACGTATTCACCGCGGCATGCTGATCCGCGATTACTAGCGATTCCGGCTTCATGTAGGCGAGTTGCAGCCTACAATCCGAACTGAGAATGGTTTTATGGGATTGGCTAAACCTCGCGGTCTTGCAGCCCTTTGTACCATCCATTGTAGCACGTGTGTAGCCCAGGTCATAAGGGGCATGATGATTTGACGTCATCCCCACCTTCCTCCGGTTTGTCACCGGCAGTCTCCTTAGAGTGCCCAACTGAATGCTGGCAACTAAGAACAAGGGTTGCGCTCGTTGCGGGACTTAACCCAACATCTCACGACACGAGCTGACGACAACCATGCACCACCTGTCACTCTGTCCCCCGAAGGGGAACGTCCTATCTCTAGGAGTGTCAGAGGATGTCAAGACCTGGTAAGGTTCTTCGCGTTGCTTCGAATTAAACCACATGCTCCACCGCTTGTGCGGGCCCCCGTCAATTCCTTTGAGTTTCAGCCTTGCGGCCGTACTCCCCAGGCGGAGTGCTTAATGCGTTAGCTGCAGCACTAAAGGGCGGAAACCCTCTAACACTTAGCACTCATCGTTTACGGCGTGGACTACCAGGGTATCTAATCCTGTTTGCTCCCCACGCTTTCGCGCCTCAGCGTCAGTTACAGACCAGAAAGCCGCCTTCGCCACTGGTGTTCCTCCACATCTCTACGCATTTCACCGCTACACGTGGAATTCCGCTTTCCTCTTCTGTACTCAAGTCCCCCAGTTTCCAATGACCCTCCACGGTTGAGCCGTGGGCTTTCACATCAGACTTAAAGGACCGCCTGCGCGCGCTTTACGCCCAATAATTCCGGACAACGCTTGCCACCTACGTATTACCGCGGCTGCTGGCACGTAGTTAGCCGTGGCTTTCTGGTTAGGTACCGTCAAGGTACCGGCAGTTACTCCGATACTTGTTCTTCCCTAACAACAGAGCTTTACGACCCGAAGGCCTTCATCGCTCACGCGGCGTTGCTCCGTCAGACTTTCGTCCATTGCGGAAGATTCCCTACTGCTGCCTCCCGTAGGAGTCTGGGCCGTGTCTCAGTCCCAGTGTGGCCGATCACCCTCTCAGGTCGGCTACGCATCGTCGCCTTGGTGAGCCGTTACCTCACCAACTAGCTAATGCGCCGCGGGCCCATCTGTAAGTGTCAGCGTAAACCGACTTTCAGCTTTTCCTCATGAAAGGAAAAGGATTATCCGGTATTAGCTCCGGTTTCCCGAAGTTATCCCAGTCTTACAGGCAGGTTGCCCACGTGTTACTCACCCGTCCGCCGCTAACCAAGAGGTGCAAGCACCTCAAGATTCGCTCGACTTGCATGTATTAGGCACGCCGCCAGCGTTCGTCCTGAGCCAGGATCAAACTCTCCAAGAAAGTTGATATAGCTCATTTTGTTACGTTGGCTTAGCTTTTCTAAAAAGCTAAAAAATTGTTTGTTGACGTTCTTGTTTGTTTAGTTTTCAAAGATCAATTTCACTCATTCGCCTAAAAGCGACTTTATAAATATATCATCACCACGATGTAAAGTCAATAACTTTTTTCAAGTGATTTCTTTAACGTCAGCAGCGACGTTTATTAATATACCAACATACCATTTAAAAGTCAACGATATTTATTAAATTAATTCCTTCTTTTTCAAGAAAGAATATCTATCCCTTCTTTCTGCTTTTATTATCTCGTCTCATATATTTCAAACACTCATTTGGAGAGGCCACTCTTCTAAACAAAGTAAATAAAATCTTATAACGTTCTTCCATTGCTCGTTTTACTATATGATCAATACGATCATCCTTTAAGTCAAACAATATTTCATCCATCTCTCTCTTTATCAGGTATTCCATTTCTTTTACTTCTTTTTCATTAATGAGAAGCCCAAACATTGAATCACCCTTTGTAAGATGTAGTTTTAGTAGTCTTTTCCAAAATAGTAAAATTTATAATTATTTTTTGTTAATCATATTCATAAAAAAATTTGCATAGGTATGAGACAAGGATAGCAATGGACGAGGTGGTCATAATGAATATCTTTTTTGTGTTGGATGGTAAATCTGTAAAACAAATTTTTCTAGTAGTGATTGCTGCATTTTTTACTGCAATGTTCCTATTTATGAGTAATCTGTCGTTATCTCCAGTCTTTTCTACAAAGGATGGACCTAAAGCCGTTTATCGCGGCGAAAAAGACATTGCTCTTACCTTTAATATTGGCTGGGGTGATGAAAAGGCAGAGCCTATTTTAGATGCATTGAAAAAAGAGAATGTGAAATCGGCGACTTTCTTTTTGGCTGGTTCATGGGCAGAGAGGCATCCGGATATTGTCAATCGGATAGTTAAGGAAGGATTTGAAATTGGAATTCTTGGCTATGCTTATGAGGATTATACTGAATTAGAAGATGTTAATATTGGGAAAGACATTGCAAAAGCAAAGGAGGCTTTTAGTAAGTTAAATATAAAAGAAATAAAGCTTCTGCGTGCTCCCACAGGTCACTTTGACGAACGCTCCTTAAAAATTGCTGAACGGTATGGATATACAGTCGTTCATTGGAGTGTAGATTCGAAGGATTGGACCAATCCTGGTGTTAATCAAATTATTACAAATGTAAAGAAAGCGGATAAAGGAGATATTGTACTGCTCCATGCATCTGATTCCGCTAAACAAACCGCAAAGGCAGTGCCGGGAATTCTCCATGAATTACAAAATAAAGGCTTGAAACTTGTGACTGTTTCAGAGTTAATCGCAAATGGAGAAGTTGAATCAAAAGAAATTAAATAACAAAAGGAAAACCGTCCACCATATTAAAGGGACGGTTTTTTGCTTGATTTTTTCTGAGCATTTGTTTTTTTATTCGGTAATCGTTTACTCTCAATTCTCTGTCTCACCTGCTGTGATTGCATGTTTAACTTATGAAGGATCAATAATTGATAAGCATTACAGGCTAATAAGGAGAACAACATTAGATAAACCCAGCTATGTTCATTAACACGTAAAACAGGGAACCACTCGATAACCGTTACTACAATCATAAAAAAGAGTGCAGGAATAAATGCCTCTCGATTTGTTTGTTTGGCTTTAAACCATGCTGTGACCAAAGCAGGAATTAACAGAAGGACTGCTAGAACGATATAAGGGAGTAGGCTGTCCCCTGATTTTGCAAAGGTCTCATAGCGTAAATAAACAAGATCAAATAACACAAATAGAGTAATAACTACTTGAACTCCATTCCAAAGTGAGACGGATTTAAAGATACCTAAGCCAAAGCGGTGAACCGTTAGGTAGGCAAAAAAGCCCATTTGACTTATAACACTATAAAGGATGCCCCATAAGATAAACCAAAAAAGAGCGGATAATATATTGATGATTCGAAAATCAGTAAAATAGTGCACATATTCATTCCAATTGATAATAAAGCCTACAATTGCTGTTGTAATTCCGCCAATTAATAGCGTTGTCATAAACAGCCTAACCCAAATACGACTCGTCACACTATTATCCTCCAATAACAAAAAATAAAATATCCTTACTGATTGTACCAATCCAATAATAAAAAATCCATCTTTTCAATTTCCTCACGCATAATCTTACGCTCTTTTCTTCATCCTAGAAATTAAGGACTCTTATGTGAAAGGAGCTTTTATTATGAAAGGAAAAAGCCTTATACCCCTCTTGCTCTTTACCATGATGTTAACTAGTTGTGCATCTCCAGAAGCAAGCGGTGGAGAACAGATAGATTATGAAGCAACAAAAAAGATGGTTGTCGATATCCTTAAAACAGATGATGGGAAGAAAGCAATTCAGGAAGTAATGTCTGATGATAAGATGAAAGAAACGCTGGTGATGGACCAAAAAGTTGTTTCGGATACGATTCAACAAACCCTTACTTCAGAGAATGCTACAGAGTTTTGGAAAAAAACCTTTAGTGACGAAAAGTTTGCCCAAGGTATAGCAAAAAGCATGAGAACTGAGAACGAAAAACTATTAAAGGATTTGATGAAAGATCCTGAATATAGAGGCATGATGATTGAGGTTTTCAAGGAACCGGAAATTCAGAAGGAAATGGCTGACGCTTTAAAAAGTAAGGAATATCGGGAACACCTTCAAAAAGTTATTTCGGAAACGCTTGAAAGCCCTCTTTTCAAGGTAAAAATGCAAGAATTACTCTTAAAGGCTGCTGAAGAAACACAGAAAAAAGAAGAAGAAAAAAGTGAGGAAAAAGAACAATAAGTCGTCAGTAATAATAAATAGTAATGAAAAGCCTCTTCCAGGTTTGGAAGAGGCTTTCCATTTTACTTTTTCAAAAGACGTGTCATTTTTTCAGCAATTTCTAGATAAATTTTTCCTAATTGATGATCTTCCTGATAAATGGACGGAGCAAAATCATCATCATTCCAATCAGGCTGATTGAGAGGCAGACGACCAAGAACTTCAGTATTCAAGTCTTCGGCCAATTTATCACCGCCGCCTTTACCAAATACATATTCCTTTTCACCTGTCAGCTTACTTTCAAAGTACGCCATGTTCTCAATAACTCCTAAAATTTCATGATCTGTACGCAATGCCATAGCACCTGCGCGAGCCGCAACAAAAGCTGCTGTTGGATGTGGAGTGGTTACGATTACTTCTTTACAAGCTGGAAGCATCGTATGAACATCCAATGCAACGTCTCCAGTTCCTGGAGGCAAGTCTAGCAGTAAATAGTCCACTTCTCCCCATTCGACTTCATTAAAGAAGCTATTGAGCATTTTCCCTAACATTGGTCCACGCCAAATGATTGGAGAATTATCCTCTACAAAGAAGCCCATTGAAATGACTTTAACGCCAAAGCGCTCAACTGGGAGAATTTTTTCCCCTCTAACCACTGGTCTTTTAGTAATTCCCATCATATCTGGAACACTAAACCCATAAATATCCGCGTCAACTAAACCAACTTTTTTGCCAAGACGCGCAAGGGCAACAGCAAGGTTGACGGAAACTGTTGATTTCCCAACTCCGCCTTTTCCACTCGCAATTGCAATAAAAGTCGTTTTGTTAGAAGCAAGTAAACCTTTATCTTCTGTTTCGCTAGCTGCTTGACGGTGCTCTGCTAACACTGCTTCTGGTAACTCACTAAATCTGATACCAACTGTTAGTGCTCCCACTTCCTTTAGCAAATTAACTACTTGAGTTTGCAGCTGTAATTGTTCAGCTGTACCCGTTTTTGCAATTTGCAATTTCACGCTGACATGGTTTTTCTCTTCTTTAATTTTTATTTCTTCAATTGCATTTAATTCTGCTAATGTTTTATGTAAAAATGGTTCTTTTAAGCTCCCTAGCACTTCTCGGACTTTCACTTCTGTTAACATGTAAACAAACACCTCACCTAATGAATTCGTTTCCAGTTTTCAGTATACCATAACTTTTAGCAGATACAGTTAAATGAATCACTACCCATTATCATTCAAAAAAAAAGAAGGGTAACTACCCTTGTTAATCTTCTATCTTTATCTCCTTCTCATTCGTAAAATAACGAACAACACCTTGATAAATAGAAGCTGCAATCTTTTCTTGATATGCTTCCTTTTTTAACTGTTCTCTTTCGTGTGGATTTGATAGAAAGCCAACCTCTACTAACACCCCAGGCTTTTTAGCATTTTTTAAAATATAGACAGAATTAATCGGCTTTGCTCTTCTAGTTGTATTTTCTAAATTTACAATTAGCTCATCCTGAATGAATTTTGCCGCCTTGGCATTTTCTTTGAAATGAGAAGCATAAAAGGTTTGGGCTCCGCTCCATCTAGAAGATGGAATGGCATTTAAATGAATACTGACAAAAAAGTCATTGTCTGAGTTATTTATCATTTTTAACCGTTTTTTTAAGTCCTCTACCTTCCTTCTGCTGTATCCTTTTGTATCTTCGTCTGCTAAATCCTTATCTGTCTCCCGGGTCATGACAACTAAGGCTCCCTGCTCCTGCAAATAATCTCTGACCTTTAATGAAATATCCAAAGCAATGTCCTTCTCTAATGTCTTTGAATTTCCAGCCCCGCCGTCTGGACCGCCATGGCCGGGGTCAAGTAATATTATTTTGCCTGATAATGGAAGACTCCATGAATCGCCCCATGTGTTCTCTTTGACAAAATCATATTGTAGAATCAGAAATAAAAGAAGCAAACCAACAGAAAAACCAATGACCTTTAATTTTTTCTTAGACACCAAAATCATTCCTTCCCGCTCGTCCCTATTCATTTAACTATATGGGACAAGGGACCTGTTTAGAACTCAGAAGAAATGTAAAAGTAAAGCACCAGGATCAGAGGCTCTTGCCTCTACACCCTAGTGCCAGGTCAACATAATTTTTTAATGTAATCGCAGTTTCCTGCGTCTTTGCCCTTTATCATAGCCCTCTTTCCACCATACATCTATATAGCCTTCACAGGAGTAATAAAGGGTTTCACTCATTGTTCCTTCTTCCCCATTACCCCAATAGAGGAGAAAATTGTACAGCGTATCAATTAAATGTTTCTCTTCTCTATAACAGCGTTTACGTACCTCATCTATATTCTCACCGTAATAACCAAATTTGCTGAATTTCGCTCCTAATAGGTAGGCTTCCAAGGCTACGTCATAACAAGCCTCTTCTATTCCTGTATTCATAACAAAAGAAGACGCAATTCTTGTTGAGCCAAAATACTGTTGAACTCGTTCTTTTAACGTTTTCACCGATAAGTCCTTAAGGACGGACCGCTCGTACTTTAATTGTTTATCGCGACGCTTTTCTTTAAAGGTTGTAATTACAGTCACTCGCTTTTCACCTCTTAGGACTATTCTTCATCCCATTGTCATAAGAAATGCAAACTACAAAGCGTTTTGTATTGCCAATTTTTATCGTATAGATTTCAAGCCATGGACAGGCACTTCACTTGTTTTTGCTTAATCCCACCTTATTGAAAGACTTGCTGAACCTTGTACTATTACTTTAACGCCCAAATAAGTCAACAAAATGTCAAAAGACATTATTTTTATAAAAATAAAAAGACTCCCAACCAAAAATGGTTGGGAGTTCTTTAATAATTACCGCTTTAAGAACTGTGGGAAACGAATAGAAACTTTAAAACTGTATTTTTTTCCGTGTTTCGGAAGGGTAAAACCTGTAAAACCATAAAATATTGTGAGCAATGGTGAAAATAAGCAAAATAATGCAAACGGAAAATATTCAGCGACAGGCACTCCGAGAACGGTAGCCAGAAAAACACCACTGACACCCCATGGTACGAGAGGATTGACGACAGTTCCGGCATCCTCGAGCACCCTTGCAAGATGCTTCGGTTCCAAACCAGCTTTAATGAAATGCTCTTTAAAAGCATTTCCAGGTAATAGGATTGATAAATACTGCTCTCCAATAATAAAATTAACAGCTACCGCAAGTCCGGCAGTTGTACTAATCAAAAGGGAAACTCGGGTTAATACACTTTGTAAAAGCGATATAAGAGCTGGAATTACGCCAAGCCTGAAGAGAAGTCCCCCCATGCTTAGTGCCAGCAGAATCACTGATATACTGAACATCATGCTTTCAATTCCGCCCCTTGTCAGCATTGAATCGACTTCTTTGATTCCACTTGCAGACTTGTAGCCGGAATAGAGCAAATCAAAAAATCCTTTGCTGTCCACTCCGCCATTCATCCAAACAGAAATCAAAAGGGCGGAAAGAATGCCAGCGGAAAGCGTGGCGATTGCAGGTACTTTTTTGGCCGCCAGTATAGTGAGGATAATGAATGGCAAAAGTGAGTACCAATGTACAAGGTTTAGATTTATTAATGCATCTTTAAGGATTCCCATTTGTTTAATGCTTTGTTCTGTTTCGGCTGGAGAAATCACCAGATAAACAATTAGCGAAAAAATAAAAGCCGGAATAGTTGTCCATAACATATTTTTTATATGGTCAAATAAATCCATTCCTGCAACGCTGGCAGCGAGGTTTGTCGTATCTGATAAAGGCGACATTTTATCGCCAAAGAACGCTCCGGAAACGACTGCCCCCGCAGTGATAACAGGCGAAATGCCCAGTGCGGTACTCGCTCCAACAAAAGCTACTCCCAAGGTTGCAGCTGTTGTTAAGGAACTCCCTATGCTTACGCCGATAATAGAAGTTACTACAAAAACTATTGCATAATAAAATTTCCCCGAGACTAACTCGACAGCTAAATAAATAAACGTCGGTATTGTACCGCTCGCCATCCAGCTGCTGATTAGCATCCCAATAAAAAAGAAAATCATGACCGAGGCTATTCCGGATTTAGCTCCATCTGCCATTGCTCCTTCAAGTTCCATAAAATTCACTTTCTTAACAGCACCATATACAAGCAACAGGGCGATCCCTGTGATTATTGCAATTTGCGGAACTACTTTAATCCCAATAATTAGATAACCGACAGTACCCATTAAAAGTGCAGTAATAAGTGCCGCTTCGGCTGGTCGAATTGCCAGCACCTTCTGTTCTTGAAGCATAAAATCTCCCCCTATGATGTAAAAATAAACGCAAAAAAGCCCCTTCGACTTTAGGGACGAAGGGACTCCGCGGTACCACCCTAGTTGGCAGGAATTACTCCCCGCCCTCTTTAAAAAATATGCCCGTTCAAGGCAGCTGTATTTCAAATTTATCATTGCCCGAATTTTCACCTTCCATCCGGTCTCTTTTTGCTGCTAATGACAATTCTACTAAAACTGCAGGCACTTATTTACTTTCGTACTAAAACGCTTTTAAGCACTAAAGTATTATATTTAAATAATAATATACATTGCTTTATTCTTTCTGTCTACAAAAATTTTTCATGTTACAGCTATCTTCTAGTTAAAAGCGCTATATACATAAAAAGACACCCAATCAAATTGATTGAGAGTCATTGAAATTAGAGTCCTATAGCCTCAAGAACCTTTCTTACCGAAAATGGAGAAAATCCACTCCCACTTATCTTTAGGTTTTTGTAATGATTTTTCGATACGTTTATTAAAGTCATTTTGTGAAAGCCACTCTTTTTTCATTTCTTCCCGGAGGTTTTGTAATTCTCTTTGTAAGTATTCGCTCTTTTGTTTTTCCTCTTCCAGCAATGTTTCGTAATGGATCTTTTCCTGTTCAGATAATTTCTCAATCCTAGCTTGCGTTTTTTGTGCAGAATTTGAAATGTTAGAACTTAAATCGTGGTGATCCTGCTTTAGCCTGGAAACTGTAGTTTTAAGATCTGCCATATCGTTTATTACTTGGACATTCATTTCACGTGTGGCAGCTAGTTCACTGGCTAAATAGGATAAAATTTCTTTTAGGTGATTGGGGTCTTGGGGTAAATTGTCATACGTATCGGCTACCGCTATATCTGTTTCACTAATTCCGGCTAATCTTTCTTTTTGTTGCTGGGCAATTTCTTTAGCTGTATCGTCTAGGGGCTTGTCCGTATCGCGTAACGCTATAAGTGATTCGATGTCGGATTGAACAAATATACGCCGATCTCCCTCTTTTAAAAACTCATAGCCATTTCGCTCTAAGATTTGTCCATACTTTCGAACAGTAGGTGTTGCAATCCCGGCTTCCTCAGCCACTTCCTTAGAAGTGAAAGAGCGTTCATACGGTTGAATATCATTTCGCATATCTGATCACCTTTTTTATATCAAATATGAAGGGTTATAGATGAAATTGCAAGAGCCATATCACCTAGCGATACAAATAAAAAAGAGCGATTATTCCCTTTCCATACCAAACAATATTATGAGGCTTAACCGTATCGGGTAGCGATATAAAAATTTGCTATCCAATTTACAAGGCATGTCGCCCAGCGATATGATTTTTTCATGAATGTCCGATTTCCGTATATGTTCATAATTTTACAAAAATTGATTATTATTTCCCTGAAAATACAAACTTCGACTAGTTATCTGATTTTCCTCTTTTAACTAATCGTTTGATTAAATTTTCTGCAATCCTTGTTATATAAAGATTTGATTATACTTCGTGAAAAAAAGATTGTCGAGAAATGTGCTAAAATAAATGTTGTGACCATTTTTACAATAATGAGGGATTTCATGTATAGGATAATGATGATTGAGGATGATGAAAAAATTAGACGGATTGTCGCTGACACATTGAAAAAGTGGCAGTATGATGTAGTGGAAGTGACCCAATTTGACCAGGTGCTGACGGATTTTGAACAGATAAATCCACACCTCGTTCTATTGGATATCAATCTTCCAGTCTTTGATGGTTACTACTGGTGCCAGCAAATACGCGCTATGTCCAAAGTGCCGATTATATTTCTTTCCTCTAGAAATCAGAATATGGATATCATTATGGCGATTAATATGGGCGGGGATGATTTTATCCAGAAGCCATTTGAATTGGATATCCTTGTTGCGAAAATTAGTGCGCTCATCCGGCGGAAATACACCTACCAGGAAAATGAGAATATCACGTTCAACCATCGGGGCTTGAAATTAAATGTAACCAATTCAACAATCGAATTTAATGGACAAAGTACTGAGTTAAGCCGAAATGAATTCATCCTTTTACAATTAATGATGCGGAATGTCGGGAAAATTCTTTCGCGTGAGGACTTTATGCAGGCACTATAGCGATTTTCCTTCAATCCAAACATCCCCGCTATTAAAGTTGTCAATCGTTGAGAGGGTATTGATTAATGTCGTTTTCCCGGAGCCCGATGGCCCCATAATTGCGGTAAATTCCCCATGTTCAATGGTCAAATCAATATTTTTTAAGATTTGTGTTTTTCCGTAAGATTTCGATAAGTTCTTAGTTTGTATTATTTTAGTCATTGTTTCATCCTCCTTCTCCACCTTACTATACTGACTAATCTGCCCGTCAACCATCGATATAACAACATCTAAAGTGACATTTTTGTCATGTAAGAAAATTTGATAAAACATCCATCCTATCATTCACTGCTACCTTTGTAGCCTAAAATAGATTGAAGAAAAGATTTTTATTTTTTATCCTTAATTTAGATACTTGTCCATTCAATTTTTCTTTAACATCATATTTTATTATAAGTATGTGATAGATTCTTTTGAACCTATGATGTGAACAAAAAGGGGAGTGTAAGGAATGGCAGATAGTACATTCAATGAAGATTCTGAAATTCATGATGTAAACGGAGCCGAAGGTGATCATAAGCAAGACTTTTCTGAACTTATGGCACTTACAACTCGTATTAATGAGTTATTGGCTAATGTGTTAAAACGAGAAATTAGTTTAAAAGACGAATTGGCAACTAAGGAAGAAGTTATAGCTTCAATAACCGCAAGCCTTGAAAAAAGCAATATAGAAATTGCAGAACTTCAAAATCAAATAGCCAAGATTAGAGCTACCAATGAAAAAAATCAATCATTGATTGGGGGGTTAAGCAGTCTAATAGCTGAGCAAGAAATGCAAGTGCAAAATCTAAGAGAAGTAATTGGCACCAAGGAACAAATAATTATGTCATTTACTGTAAGTCTAGCAAACAGCAAAAAGGAAATTGTAGAACTTCATACACATGTAGACGAGTTGACAGCAACCAATGAAAATCAAAAATCACTTATTGGAGAATACAAAGAAAAAATTGATTTGTTAATCGGGGAAATATCACTATTAAGTAATCAACAAAATGAATCACAAGTTGAAGATAGTTCGGAGCTGAAAGCAGAGCCTAACACTACAGAAGAAAATTCAGTGCTGAAAGCAGAGCCGGAAACTAAAGAAGAAAGTTCGGGGCTGAAAGCAGATACGAATGCTAAAGAAGAAAGTTCGGGGCTGAAAGCTGAGCCGAACACTACAGAAGAAAATTCGGGGCTGAAAGCTGAGCCGAACACTACAGAAGAAAATTCGGAGCTGAAAGCAGAGCCGGAAGCTAAAGAAGAAAGTTCGGTGCTGAAAGCAGATACGAACGCTAAAAAAGAAAATAAGATGCTGAAAACAGACCGCAAAGCTCAAAAGAAAAGGCTTAAAAAATTCCTAAAAGAGAACCCAAATGCGAATGAAAAGATTTTAGCAGAACTACTAGGAGTAGACAGTTCCTATATAATTGGACTTCGAAAAGAATTTGATATTTGAATGATTGATTAAAGGGGCTTCTAAGGCCCTTTTTACTTTATACCGATCAAACCTAACACAGGTTATGTCGCTTCATGACCTTCCAGTTTCCTTATAATTCAACAAAAATAGTTTATTATTTCCCTGAAAATACAAACTTCGACTTGTTCAGTGAATTTTCTACTTTACTCAATCCATTGATTAATTTTCTGCAAAAAGAGACCTCCTAAAAAGAAGGCCCCCTGCTCACTATTTAATATAATAAATACTTCTCACGAACAACGTTAAATTGCTCTAAACCCGCCTGCCATGCTGCTTTCATTTCTTCAACACTTTTGCCAGCTTCAATATCTGCGCGGATGGAGCCATTGCCGACAAGGTTATCAAAGAAGGAGATTCCTGCTGCGTTCGGTGCTCTAAATTGGAAATCGTTTGGATACATATCATGGATTGTTTTTACGATATATAATCCAGTTTCAAACGGCTTATAGGCATTTCGGTCTGTGATATGAATTTGAATACCATGGCTTAACACATTCGCATGCTTCGAGAATGTCGGAATAAACGAAGCCGCTCTGAATGTGACACCAGGTAGTTTATAAGAGTTTAACTTGGAAGCCAGGCTGTCACTATTAATGAACGGTGCTCCAATCAATTCAAATGGCTTTGTTGTTCCTCGTCCTTCGGAAACATTGGTTCCTTCAATGAGGGCAGCACCTGGGTACACTACAGCAGTTTCCAAGGTTGGCATGTTTGGTGATGGAAGTACCCATTCTAATGGCGTCTCATCGTAATACAGGTTTCGTTTCCAGCCTTCCATTTCCACTACCGTTAAATCTGCTCCAATTCCAAATTCGCTATTAAAAAGCTTCGCTAACTCCCCGACGGTCATCCCGTGGCGAACAGGAATTGGATATTCACCGATGAAAGAGGAGTACTTATCCTCAAGCACAGGTCCTTCAACTTTTGTCCCGCTGATTGGATTCGGGCGGTCAAGGACAATGATTGGAATATTGTTCTCTTTTGCTGCTTCCATTGCTAATGCCATTGTGTAAATGTACGTGTAAAAACGTGTCCCTACATCTTGGATATCGAATAACAATACATCGACATTGCTAAGCATTTCAGGTGTCGGCTTTTTTGTCTTTCCATATAGGCTGTATACAGGAAGCCCTGTTTTTTCATCCGTATATTGTTCAACATATTGACCAGCCTGGGCACTTCCTCGTACACCATGCTCAGGGCCGTAAAGAGCAGTAAGATTCACATCAGAATTATTAAAGAGTAAATCCACAATGCTCGTAACGTTCTGATCAACACCAGTTGGATTTGTGATTAAACCGATGCGTTTATCCTTAATCAAATCAATTTGATCCTCTAACAAAACCTCAATACCTAATCGGAACTTTTTATTCTTTTTCTCTTTATCGTTCTTAGCCATCGCCGCAGAAACAGTTGACAGTAGCAAAACGAGAATCAATAATCCAGTTATCCACTTTTTCAAAAGTATCCCTCCTCTTTGTCTATTCCCTGCCTAGTAACCTAAACCGTGATCAAATCCATATAGCACACTGCCATCATGGTTGTAAATTGTTACTGGAAGTTTTCCAGTTGGATTGTTTTTACCGAAAATTGTATTTGCTGCTGCTTCGAAGCTTGCAGGTCTGAAACCATATTGAACCAGATAGGCATCTACATCTGAATAGGACATAACATCATATGGATTTCTAGCCCCAACCGCAATGACAGGCACACCAGTCTCGATGAGTTGTCTTGTCATCACCATTTGTGATGCGTCTTGAGCTCTGCCCCCAACACTAGAGGTATAGGTTCCAGCAATGATGTATTTCGCGTCCTTCACTTGAGCCAATTGTGCAGCATTAAGCGGACCTGAAGCATTTATATACACTGCGCCAGGATGGTGCTTTTGAACTTCTGCTGCAAGAAGATTAATGGAGAATCCAGATCCACCAACCACAACAATTTTATCCTCAGGAGAAACAGTAAGTGGAAGCACATTACTATTTTTCACAAGCGTAATGGATTTAGCAGCAGCTTCTTTTTCTATTGCTTTATGAGCTGCAGATCCTACCACCTGAATCGCGTTAGCTACTTTCTCATCAATGCTCTTCTCTACCTCTGGCTTAACGATGCCTCTATTTAATTTTAAGGTTAAAATCCGCTCTACTGACTGTTCAAGTCTATCTTCTGAAATATCGCCTGAGTTCACAGCATCATAAAGTCCATTTGCTACATCTACGATTCCAACTGGCATTAAAAGTATGTCGGCTCCCGCTTTAACTGCACGGATTGCCGCATCAACAGGACCAAAATGATCTGCGATTGCACCCATATTCATTGCATCCGTTACGATAACCCCTTTAAAGCCCATTTCTTCGCGCATAAGACCCGTTAATATCTTGTGGGAAAGTGTTCCTGGTACAGCAACTTCTGTTCCGTCCTTTTTAGAGATTGCTTTCGTATCATCAATCTTTGGGAATGTCACGTGTGCTGACATAATCGCATCAATTCCCGCATCCATTGCCTGTTGGAAAGGATACAATTCTACATTCTTCAAACGATCAATATCATGAGGTACCGATGGAAGTCCTACATGTGAATCCACCGCAGTATCTCCATGGCCCGGAAAATGCTTTGCTGTTGCTGCAGTGCCCGTTTCATGGAGCCCTTTAATATAGGCATTTCCTAGGTTAGCTACTAACTCAGGATCCTCGCCAAAAGACCGAACACCGATAACCGGATTATCTGGATTATTGTTTACATCCAGTACAGGTCCAAAATTCATATTGATTCCAAGAGCGTTGAGCTCCTCGCCAATTGCCTGCCCAACCTTTTCAGCTACCTCCTCAGAGCGAGTTGCTCCAAGTGCCATATTTCCTGGCATGTCGGTACCGGTTTGCAGACGTGTCACGATTCCACCTTCTTGGTCAATCGAAATTAATAGTCCGTATTTTTCTGCAGCATCTTGATAGGCAGTAACTAACTTAGTTGTTTGTTCAGCTGTTACCGTATTTTCACGGAATAAAATCACACCGCCAAGATGATAATCATTTACAAGCTTGGCAATTTCGTCGTTCATTTCTGTTACGTTTTTACCATTCCAATTTCTAAAGTCAGGCATAAGCATTTGTCCGACCTTTTCTTCCATGGTCATTTGCTCGATGGCGTTGCCGATTAGATCATAACGAGCACCTTTTTCTTTTTCAACATGAATTTTATCTTGATTTCCCTTGATTTGAATTGAAATTCTGTCCTTATTGCTGCCATCGCTGACAGAGATAAATGTTTTACCATTGTGACCGGATAATGTTACAACCCCATCTTTCGATACAGAGGCAACATTCTTATTAGAAGACTTCCATTTTACGTTCTCAGAAGCCAGCATAAAGCGGCCATCATCATAAACATGAAGTGCACTTAAATCAAGTTTGTTATCCTTTACTTCCCTTGTGACCTGCGGAACATTAAGGTCAATTACTAAATCCTCGATCCCCGTAGCAGCAGTTGCCCCCGCAAGCGGGATTCCCGTTAATAATAGAGCAAATGATAGAAACGAGATGATAAATGTCTTTAAAAGTTTTCGCATGTTTCTCCTCCTCAAGTTATTCTTTAATTAATAGTCTCTTAGTTCCCATTCATTATTTTCAAAAGAAAGAGTATCTCCTGAATCCAGTTTTGGATTCTGAATATACCAGCCGCGGGAATTTGTTGAACTATCGGTTCCATAGACAAACCGTAATTTTGTCGCATCACTAGGTATAGCCAATTCTTTCTTTTCCCATCCATTGCTAGTGCCTGTAAATAGTGCAAGCTGGTGCCAGCTGCCATCTCTAAAAATCGCTACTGTTCCCATATCCCATACATTCTCAATCATATGCCATGTTGAGAATGTGAGTTTGGTATCCTTAGATAATTGAAGGTCTGTTTCCATTACTCGATTTAGCTTGTCGCCATACCCTGCAAACCAAGCATCACTCTTACCAGGAATCGAGACAGGAATCGAATCGGCTACATTTCTAGCAAATAAGCGACGGGTTTGATTCAATGACCCCATATTTCTAGAAGGATGGACACGGTTGGTCAGTAAAATCGCTACTGTTTTATTGTTCGGGCTTACTAAAATCGAAGTTCCAGTATACCCTGTATGGCCAAAAGAGTATGTACCTTCTGATAAGGCATCCATATACCAGCCCTGCCCTAGCTCCCAGCCAAGTCCATGGTCATTCCCAGGGAATGCAGTATTCTGGTTTTGTAGCAGCAACTGTACTGTTTCCGACTTCAAGATAGTTTTGCCACCATACTTGCCTTCATTAATAAAAATATGGGCAAGCTTAGCCAAGTCATTAGCGGTTGAGAACACACCGGCATGTCCAGCAACCCCATCCAATGACCAAGCATTCTCATCATGAACTTCTCCCCACACAAGTCCGCGATTTGGTATGGCCTGGTATTCTGTTGCCGCAATCCGGTGTTTTAAAGATGCTGGAGGATTATACATCGTATCCTTCATTCCTAAAGGTTCTGTGATGTGCTCACGAACGAATTCATCCTGGCGCTGTCCGGATAGGTGCTCAATTAACATTCCTAATGTAATCATGTTTAAATCACTGTATTCGTAAGTTGTACCGGGTACATTTTTCAGCGATTGGTTTAATACCAACCTCAGCCGATCTTCTCTTGAATTTCCTTTTGAATATAAAGGGATCCAAGAGGTGAACCCAGAAGTGTGGGTTAGCAACTGGCGAATGGTTACGTTCTCCTTACCGTTGGCAGCAAATTCCGGAATATGCTTTGCCACCGGATCATCAAGATTGAATAATCCTTTTTCAAAAAGAATCATCACGGCCGTAGCAGTGAAAATCTTACTGATAGACGCTAAATCAAAAATCGTGTCGGTTTCCATAGGAATTGGATTGTCCATTTCGGTAAATTTATCATCGGTGTATTGAGCTGAATAGCCATAAGCGTCATGTTTCACAATTTTACCAGCTCTTGCTACAAATGTGACAGCGCCTGGCATTAACTTCTGTGAAATTGCTTGGTTCATAACTCGATCGATTTGCTGGAGTGGAGCTTCCACCATCCCTGCTCCTCGTGCAGAGCTTGGGTGAAGTACGCTCGAAACTGGGATGACAGTCGAATTCCATGTAAAGACAGGGTGTGGTTTCTTTGATGGGAATGTGAGTTTTTCTACCTTTTCAATCGTTGGGTCTTTAGGATGGTCATTGTTGGCAAATACGGTTGATGTGCCTAATAGCAATGTACAAACTGCAGAAATCATAATCGTTTTACTTTTCATACATCCTCCTTTATACAATTGATTGAATTGTAGGCGGGGATTTCCCTTATATATACCAAGATTCTGGTAACGCTTACAACTTATATTAAAAGTATATAGGTAATGATGTGTGGTGGTCTATACCACTTAAGTCACATAACAGATGTTTCTACAGGTCAAAAGGATTAAGACATTAGCATTATTTTTTAAAATATTCGTAAAAAAAGTGAAATTATATTTCAGTATTTAGTAAATGGGGTGAATTCTCAAAAGATGGGGTCCATAGCATATTAAAACATAAAAAAGACTCCCAACCAAATTGGTTGAGAGCCTTTGAATGTTGAAGATTAACGTTTTGAGAACTGAGGAGCACGACGCGCACCTTTAAGACCGTATTTCTTACGCTCTTTCATACGTGGGTCACGTGTTAATAGTCCTGCACGCTTTAATGTTGGACGATATTCAGGATCAACTGTAAGTAATGCGCGAGCAATACCATGACGGATTGCGCCCGCTTGACCTGTATATCCACCGCCGCTTACGTTTACAAGAACATCGTAGCTGCCTGTTGTTTCAGTAGCAACTAATGGTTGGTTTACAACCATACGTAAAGCTGCAAATGGGATATATTCTTCGATGTCACGTCCGTTAATTGTGATTTTACCTGTACCTGGAACTAAGCGCACGCGTGCGACAGAGCTCTTACGACGACCAGTACCAATATATTGAACTTGTGCCAAGTTAATTCCCTCCCTCTTTATTAACCGCGAAGTTCGTAAACTTCAGGTTGTTGTGCTTGGTGCGGATGTTCTGCGCCAGCATATACGTGTAATTTTTTGAACGTTTGACGGCCAAGAGAATTCTTTGGAAGCATACCTTTAACAGCAAGCTCGATCATTTTCTCAGCATAGTTCGTACGCATTTCAAGAGCAGTTCTAGTCTTTAAACCACCTGGATGCATAGTGTGACGGTAGTAAATCTTGTCAGTTAATTTCTTACCAGTTAATTCAACTTTAGAAGCGTTAAGAATGATAACATGATCACCAGTGTCAACATGTGGTGTAAAAGTTGGTTTATTTTTACCACGTAAGATTGCTGCTACTTCAGAAGCAAGACGTCCAAGAGTTTTGCCTTCAGCATCAATCACGTACCATTTACGCTCGATATTGTTGGCGTTAGCCATAAACGTTGTACGCATGAATTTCCCTCCTAATTTAAATCCATTAAAGATTATTTTTTCGCACCATCATAGTCATTAACGTTTGTTCTGTTCCGGGAAAAAACGTTAACGTCATTGTGCGTCAATTTTTAAGTTCATATTATTTTCAATCACGATGAAGACTTTCCGGGGCTTAATCGTGGGATTAAAAACACAACCATATAATATAATAAGTTCTTTAGAGAAAAAAGTCAAGGAAATGTTACACCAGGTTGTGTTGTTAGTAAAATTTTTTTTAATAAAATACCTGCCATAGATACAATCCTTGTCCTGGTGCGGTTTTCCCAGCATAGCGACGATCCTTTTTTTCGAGTATCTCCACTATTTCCTCTGGTTGACGCTTTCCAGAACCAACCTCAATTAAAGTTCCTACTAAAATTCTAACCATATTATATAAAAAACCATTCCCGATAAAACGAAAGCTTACACGCTCTTCATCCAGTGAAATCTCAATGGTTTCTATCGTTCTAATCTTATCTTCTACTTCCGTTCTTGCTGAACAAAAACTAGAAAAATCATGGGTGCCTAATAAATAAGCAGATGCCTCTCTCATGGCACCTAGATTTAGAGGATAAGGGTAGTGAAAGGAATAATTCCGTTGAAATGGGTCCCTTTTCAGTGATTGATTCAAAAAGTAACGGTATTCCTTTCCATTTGCATCGAATCGAGCATGAAAGACTGAATCAGCCTCTTCAACACGTAGGACAGAAATATCTTCTGGCAGCATAGAATTTAATGCAAACTCCCATTTTTCCATAGGAAGGGATAACGGCGAATCAAAATGAATCACCTGTCCCTTTGCATGTACCCCCGCATCCGTTCTTCCGGATGCAGAAATTTTCACATGACTGCCCTTATGCATTTTGGTTAATACAGCTTCTATTACACTTTGAACGGTCCGTTTCTTTGGTTGAACCTGATATCCAGAGAAACCAGAACCATCATAAGCAATAATGCATTTATAACGATTCATTATTTAGCTCCATTATGAACGTAATAGGATTAATAATATAGTCAAAATAACAAGAATCAAAAGTTGCAGGGTGTCAGAGTGTTTCCAGCTTAGCAGTCGATATTTTGTTCTGCCCTCACCGCCACGGTACCCTCTCGCTTCCATCGCAATAGCAAGCTCCTCAGCACGCTTAAAGGAGCTAACGAAAAGGGGGATAAGTAATGGAATGACAGCTTTGATTCTTTCCTTAATAGGACCGCTTGAAAACTCAACCCCGCGTGCAATTTGAGCTTTCATAATCTTATCCGTTTCCTGCATTAGTGTTGGAATAAAACGTAAAGAAATGGACATCATTAAGGCCATCTCATGTACAGGGAACCGGACCTTTTTCAAAGGGTGCAAAAGTGTTTCCAGACCATCGGTTATTTCAATGGGTGTCGTGGTTAAGGTGAGCAGACTGGTCATTAATATTAAGAAAAAGAATCTCATTGAAATAAAAATACCCTGTCTGACTCCTTCTTCATAAATCTTTATCGGACCCAGTTCATACAATAGACTTCCTTCTTTCGTGAAGAAAACCTGTAAGAGCAAAGTAAATAGTACTAACCAGAGAACAGGTTTTAAACCTGCATACAGAAAGCGAATGGGAATTCGTGATAAACCAAGCATAAGAAAAGTATAAATTCCAATAAGAACATAGGTAAAAAAATTATTTGCAAGAAAGATGATACATACAAATAAAAAAATAATAATTAGCTTAGATCTAGGGTCCAGTCGATGTATTAAACTATCAGCGGGTACATATCTTCCAATAATCATTTTATCCATCATACCGGTGCACCTCTTAACAATTCTACAACCGCAGATGATAGTTCCTCGATTGATAAATAGGTTTTTTCTAACTTCAGCCCTACCTTTTCTTCAAAACTTCGTTGAAAACGTACCACTTCTGGTACATCCAATCCCATTTCAACAAGTTCAGTAACCGAGGAGAAAATTTCAACAGGTGTCCCTTGCTTTACAACATGTCCTTGCTGCATGATGACAATTTGATCAGAATACCTCGCCGCATCTTCCATACTATGTGTTACTAGTATGGTAGACAAATTTCTCTTTTTATGAAGTGAATAAAACATATCCATTATCTCTTTACGTCCTCGCGGGTCAAGACCAGCCGTTGGCTCGTCAAGGACAAGACAGTCTGGTTCCATTGCCAGAACACCAGCAATAGCAACACGGCGCATTTGACCGCCAGATAAATCAAATGGAGACTTTTCTAGTATTTCCTCAGCGAGTCCAACTTGCATTAAAGCAAGTCGTGCTCTCTCTTTTGCTTCTCGTTCTGAAACACCGAAATTCATCGGACCAAAAATAATATCCTTTTCCACAGTTTCCTCAAATAACTGATGCTCAGGAAATTGAAAAACAATCCCTACTTTTTGTCTAATCTGTCTTAAATTCTTATTCTTCTGCTTTGCTTTGATTTCATGGCTGCCAATCATTACTGTTCCTTCTGTAGGTATTAGCAAGGCATTTAAATGCTGCAACACAGTAGACTTTCCTGAACCAGTATGACCTATTAAAGCCATGTATGTTCCTGTCGGGATGTTAATAGACACATCTTCAATAGCTAAACGTTCAAAAGGCGTGTTTGCTTGATAACGATACTCTATATTTTGGAGCGAAATGTCCATAACTCATTCACCAACTCTTCTTCCGATAAATAGTGCTTCGATAAGTCAATTCCTTTTTGACGGAATGCATTACTCATTTTAATTGAAAAAGGTATATCTAGCCCTAGATGAACCAATTCATCATCCAATGAGAATATGTCCTCTGGAGTTCCCTCGCGGTAAACTTCCCCATGATTCATCACAATAATTCTGTCGGCTTTTGCAGCTTCTTCTAAATCATGAGTAATGGAGATGACAGTGAGAGACTTTTCATTCTTTAAAGTACGGACAGTCTCTAAAACTTCCTCTCTTCCTTTCGGGTCGAGCATAGAAGTTGCCTCGTCTAAAATAATAATTGATGGTCTCAATGCAAGAACACCAGCAATAGCAACACGTTGCTTTTGTCCTCCAGAAAGATGGTGCGGCTCTTGATTAAGAAATTGATCCATTTTAACTTTTTTTAAAGAATCCTCTACCCTAAAGATCATATCATCCCTTGGAATTCCATGGTTTTCTAAACCAAAAGCCACATCATCCTGAACAGTCGTACCAACAAACTGATTATCAGGGTTCTGAAAAACCATCCCTAATTTCTTTCTTATATCCCAAATGGAATCTTCATTTAATTGAATTCCACAAACTGTAATCTCACCCGTCTGCGGAAATTGTAAACCATTTAAAAGCTTTGCCATCGTAGATTTACCTGAACCATTATGACCAACAATCGCTAACCATTCCCCTTCAAAGATGTCAAAACTTACATTCTGAAGTGCGTAGCTGCTCTGATTTTCATATTGAAAAGACACATTCTTTAGTGATACAACGGCCTCTCTCATATAAATCTTCTCCTCTCGTCTCATCTATGCAAACAATACTAAGCTAGGCTCGTAGAATACAAAAAAAGCCTGCACCTCACCCCAGGGCAGCTGACGATTTAATCTGCCACGTAAACGGGATTTCTAAAAAAGAAATAGGAGGAGGTGCATGAGCTAGACGAGACGTGAAAAAGATAATAAAAGAATTCGATTTATCTTTCAAAGGAGAGTAATTTCTCCTTCCTATGCCCTAATAATATAAGGTCACGCTCATCATAACACTCTTTTTGGCTTGGTTCGTACATTATTAGATTTTATACAGAAAAAGGGCTCAAGAACAAGTTTGTAACTAAACTGTCCAGCGCCCTTGTTGTCTGCTTTCAGGTATTAAACTAACTCGATAATTACCATTGGTGCACCATCGCCGCGGCGTGGTCCAAGTTTCATAATACGAGTGTATCCACCTTGACGCTCAGTATATCGTGGAGCGATATCAGTGAAAAGTTTTTGCAGTGCATCTGTACCTTTTTCAGCATCAGCAACTTCATTACGAACGTAAGAAGCAGCTTGACGGCGAGCATGTAAGTCACCACGTTTACCTAAAGTAATCATTTTCTCAACAGTACCACGAAGTTCCTTCGCGCGAGTTTCTGTTGTTTCAATGCGCTCATTGATAATTAAATCTGTAGTTAAATCACGTAGCATAGCTTTACGCTGTGCACTAGTGCGTCCTAACTTTCTGTATGCCATGAAGGGTTCCCTCCTTTGTTGAAGTCATTAAACGGATTAGTTATTGAGCAGGAATGAAGCTAATCAGTCATCCTTACGTAAGCCTAATCCAAGCTCTTCTAGTTTCGCCTTCACTTCTTCAAGTGATTTGCGGCCTAAGTTACGAACTTTCATCATATCTTCTTCAGTCTTATTAGCTAATTCCTGAACAGTGTTGATTCCAGCACGCTTTAAGCAGTTATATGAACGAACTGATAAATCTAGTTCTTCGATCGTCATTTCAAGGACTTTTTCTTTCTGATCCTCTTCTTTTTCGATCATAATCTCAGCATTTTGTGCTTCGTCAGTTAAACCAACGAAAATATTTAAATGCTCGGTTAAAATTTTCGAACCTAGAGCTATAGCTTCCTTTGGCCCTGTGCTTCCATCTGTCCAAACATCAAGCGTTAGCTTATCATAGTTTGTCATTTGACCCACACGAGTATTTTCTATCTGATAGGACACACGAGAGACTGGTGTGAAAATAGAATCAATTGGAATGACACCAATTGGCTGATCCTCACGCTTATTTTGCTCAGCAGGTGTATAACCACGGCCTCGCTTAGCAGTTAAACGCATGCGAAGATGACCACTTGAAGCCAATGTAGCAATATGAAGATCAGGATTTAAGATTTCAACATCACTATCATGAGTAATGTTTCCAGCTTTAACAGGACCTTCACCCTGAACATCAATCTCAAGAGTTTTCTCTTCATCAGAGTAGATTTTTAAAGCTAATTTTTTAATGTTTAATATGATGGATGTTACATCCTCTACGACGCCTTCAATTGTTGAGAACTCATGAAGTACCCCATCGACCTGAATCGATGTAACAGCGGCACCTGGGAGTGAAGATAATAGGATACGACGTAAGGAGTTACCCAAAGTGGTACCATATCCACGCTCAAGTGGTTCTACGACGAACTTCCCGTACTTGGCATCATCGTTGATCTCAACCGTTTCGATTTTTGGTTTTTCTATTTCGATCATCAAATAACCCTCCTTCAAAACGTCGAAACCTCGATTAGTAAAAAATCTAATCGAAATTCCCCCATGTATACGTTCCCGTTTTGTGCACAACAACTGGAATAAATCTTCTGTATGAACTACAAAATTTTAGTATCATATCCCATTATTGACAGGGATACAAATTCTATACAGAAAAATTAAACACGACGGCGTTTTGGTGGACGGCATCCGTTATGAGGAACAGGAGTAACGTCTTTAATTGCAGTTACTTCAAGACCTGCAGCTTGCAGCGCACGAATAGCAGCCTCACGACCAGCACCTGGTCCTTTAACTGTAACTTCTAGAGTTTTCATACCGTGTTCGATAGATGTCTTAGCAGCTGTTTCAGCAGCCATTTGGGCCGCGAATGGTGTAGATTTACGAGAACCTCTAAATCCAAGCGCACCAGCACTAGACCAAGAAATAGCATTACCATGAACATCAGTAATTGTTACGATTGTATTGTTAAATGTTGAACGGATATGTGCAATACCTTGCTCAATATTCTTTTTAACACGACGTTTACGTGTATTAGTTTTACGTGCCATTTAAATAACCTCCTTTGCCGATTACTTCTTCTTGTTCGCAACAGTCTTACGAGGACCTTTGCGTGTACGAGCGTTGTTTTTCGTGTTTTGTCCACGAACCGGTAAACCACGACGATGACGTAATCCGCGGTAGCAGCCAATCTCCATTAAACGCTTAATGTTAAGAGAAATTTCACGGCGAAGGTCACCTTCAACTTTTAATTTGTCGATGATATCACGGATTTTGTTTAGTTCGTCTTCAGTTAAATCACGCACTCGAGTATTTTCAGAAACACCAGCATCTGCTAATACTTTTTGTGCAGTATTTTTACCAATACCATAAATGTAAGTTAAAGAGATAACTACACGTTTTTCACGTGGAATATCTACACCAGCAATACGTGCCATAAATGAGCGCACCTCCTTCAAGATTAACCTTGTTTTTGTTTATGTTTAGGGTTTTCACAGATAACCATGACTTTACCGCGTCTACGGATAACTTTGCACTTTTCGCAGATCGGTTTAACAGATGGTCTTACTTTCATTATCCTAACCTCCTTAGTAATACGGAGTGCAAGCAATTATTTAAAGCGGTAAGTAATTCTTCCGCGTGTTAAGTCATATGGAGAAAGCTCGACAGTAACTTTGTCACCCGGAAGGATGCGAATGAAGTGCATTCGGATTTTACCAGAAACATGAGCTAGCACGGTATGACCATTTTCTAATTCTACCTTAAACATTGCATTTGGCAAAGTTTCAATTACTTTACCTTCAATTTCAATTACATCATCTTTGGCCATTAATTCGTCTCCCTTCTCATTTCAACTATTACATTCGAAAATGCAAAGCAAATACTTTTCTTTCGTACAAAACATTAGCAACCTTTTAATATTAACATAATGTTCTACTTCTGTCCGCAAGTAAATTCTACATTAAATGGAATAACAATTTCCACATGTAAGTCTTGCCCAACTCTCGGTCCTACATACTCAGTACAATAGAAAAGCCATTTACATCCACATACTTTTGAAGTTTATTGAAGAGATGTTCGAGAGTCGACCTACGATTAAACTAATGGCCATTAACGTAAGTCCCTAAGCAATTGCTCAATATCAGCAAATACTTTATTAATGTCCTGCTGTCCATCAATTGTGCGAAGGTAACCTTTTGTTTCATAGAAAGTAAGTAATGGTTCTTGTTGTTTGATATTGACGTCTAATCGATTTTGAACAGTTTCAGCATTATCATCTGCACGTTGGTAGAGTTCTCCACCACATTTATCGCAAACTCCCTCACTTGTTGGAGGATTAAATACTAAATGATACGTTGATCCGCATTCTTTACAAATACGACGACCTGTCAGACGATCCATTAAAATACTTCTATCAACATTTATATTAATTACATAATCAATCTTTTTTTCTAAATCGGATAATAGACTTTCCAATGCTTCTGCTTGAGGTACCGTCCTAGGAAAGCCATCAAGTAAAAAACCATTTTTACAGTCATCTTTACTTAACCGTTCACGAACAATGCCGATTGTTACTTCATCAGGAACAAGTGCGCCTTTGTCCATGTAAGACTTAGCTTCTAAACCTAGTTCTGTTCCTTCTTTCATCGCTGCACGGAACATATCTCCTGTAGAGATATGAGGGATGCCGTATTGTTCTACGATTTGTTCGGCTTGAGTACCTTTTCCGGCACCTGGAAGCCCCATTAATACTAAATTCACACGTGTTCCCCCTCGTGCTATTTATGGGTTTTAGGGAACACAAGTCCCCAAAACCTTTTATTTAATAAAGCCTTTATAATGACGTTTAACTAGCTGCGCTTCAAGCTGTTTCATCGTATCAAGTGCAACCCCGACAACGATTAAAAGACTAGTTCCACCAATTTGAGCTGATTGCGGTAAATTCGCCACATTAATAAAAATGATTGGCAGAATTGCAATTACGGTTAAGAAAAGCGCACCCACAAAAGTTAAACGATATAAGACGCGTGTTAAATATTCCTGTGTACTCCTGCCAGGTCTAATACCTGGAATATAACCGCTTTGTTTTTGTAAGTTTTCTGCAGCCTGTTCAGGATTAACCTGAATGAAAGCATAAAAGTACGTAAAGGCAATAATCAGTGCAGCATAAAGAGTCATCCCAATCGGATGGGAATAATCAAATACTCTTGTAATCCAAAGGGTTACATCATTCGTAGGAAAGAATGAAGCTATGGTTCTTGGAGTTACAATAAATGATACTGCAAAGATTACAGGAATTACACCAGCAGCATTTACTTTTAACGGCATATGAGTGGATTGTTGTGCACCTGCATTACGTCCGTTTATAGACCGTTGTTTAGCATACTGAATTGGAATTTTTCTAATTGCTTGTTGAATGAAAATAGTACCTACAACAATCGCTATTACAGCTATGAGAATTAACACAACCGTAATAATACGGAGGAATAACTGCTCACCAGCATTTTCAAACTGCTGTACATAGATCTGATTAACGGTATTAGGAATACTTGCAACGATACCTGCAAAGATAATGATGGAAATACCATTCCCAACACCCTTCTCGGTAATTTGCTCACCTAACCACATCAGAAATGCAGTACCAGCAGTTAATACAACTGCAATTAATAAGTAAGTACCAATTCCAGGATTTTTGATCAATTGTCCGCTCGCCATACTATTAAAGCCGTAGGACATACCTAAAGCTTGAATAAAGCCAAGAACAATTGTGAAATATCGAGTAAACTGAGCTAACTTACGACGACCAGAATCTCCCTGCTTTGACCATTCCGTAAATTTCGGAACTACATCCATTTGTAAAAGTTGAATTATAATGGAAGCAGTGATGTAAGGCATAATACCCATAGCAAGAATGGAGAAGTTTTGCAACGCTCCACCGCCAAAGGTATTTAAGATTCCAAATACACTTAATTTATCTTGTGCTGCCAAAATTTCAGCATTTACATTAGGAACAGGAATAAAACTGCCTAGTCGAAATACGATTAACATTAAAAGAGTGAAAACAATTTTTCTTCTAATTTCAGCCACGCGCATAAAATTGGAGATTGTCTGGAACATTAGATCACCTCAGTAGTTCCACCTACAGCTTCAATTGCTTCTTTGGCGGTAGAGGAGAATTTATGAGCTTTAACAGTAAGTTTTTTCTCTACGTTCCCTTTTGCAAGAATCTTAATTCCTGCTTTTTCATTCTTAACAACACCAGTTTCAATTAGAAGTTCTGGAGTAACTTCTGTACCCTCTTCAAACTGATTAAGAACATCAAGGTTTACAATTGCATATTCTTTACGACTGATATTAGTAAAACCACGTTTTGGCAAACGACGGAATAAAGGTGTTTGACCACCCTCGAATCCTAGACGGACACCACCGCCGGAACGAGCATTTTGACCTTTATGACCTTTACCAGCAGTCTTACCTTGACCAGAACCGATACCGCGTCCTAAACGTTTACGTTCTTTACGAGAACCCTCAGCAGGCTTTAGTTCATGAAGTTTCATATTGGCACCTCCTTATGAAAGAAAACAATCTATTATTGTTCTTTTACTGTTACAAGGTGAGCAACTTTTGTAATCATACCGCGGATTGCAGCATTATCTTGGTGCTCAACTGTTTGATTTAATTTGCGTAAACCTAAAGCAGTAACTGTTGCGCGTTGGTCTTCAGGACGACCAATTACGCTGCGGTTGAGGGTAATTAATAGTTTGTTTGCCATTTGATTTCCCTCCTTATCCTAGCAGTTCTTCTACTGATTTACCACGTAACTTGGCTACGTCTTCAGCACGTTTTAATTGTTTTAGACCATCAATCGTTGCACGTACCATATTAATTGGAGTGTTAGTTCCTAGAGATTTAGAAAGGATATCTCCTACCCCGCCTAATTCTAGAACAGCACGAACTGGACCGCCAGCGATAACTCCTGTACCTTCAGAAGCAGGCTTTAGAAGAATTTCACCAGCACCAAAACGTCCAATAACTTGGTGAGGAACAGTAGTTCCAACCATTGGCACTTCGATTAAGTTCTTCTTAGCATCTTCGATTGCTTTACGAATCGCATCTGGTACTTCTTGAGCTTTACCAGTACCGAAACCAACATGACCGTTTTTATCCCCAACTACTACTAGAGCAGTGAAGCGAAAACGACGACCACCCTTAACAACTTTCGCTACACGGTTAACCGTTACAACGCGTTCTTCTAGTTCAAGTTTGTTTGGATCAATACGACGTATCATTTATGTGTCCCTCCTTTGTCTATTAAAATTGTAAGCCGTTTTCACGGGCTGCATCAGCTAGTGCTTGGATACGGCCATGGTAAAGGTATCCTCCACGGTCAAAGACAACAGCAGTGATACCTTTTTCTACCGCACGTTTAGCGACTAATTCTCCGACCAACTTAGCTGCATCAACATTGCTTGTAGATTCAAGGTTAAGATCCTTTTCCATAGTAGAAGCACTTGCTAATGTAACTCCACTCATGTCATCGATTAATTGAGCATATAGATGCTTGTTAGAACGAAACACATTTAGACGTGGACGAGCTGCAGTACCGCTAAGTTTCGCACGAACACGAGCATGTCTCTTCTTGCGACTAGCATTTTTGTCAAGCTTCGTAATCATTTACGTCACTCCTTTCGTTTACCTATGCGGCATTACTTACCTGTTTTACCTTCTTTACGACGAACAAATTCGCCTTCGTAACGAATTCCTTTGCCTTTATAAGGCTCTGGAGGACGAACTTGACGAATATTGGCTGCTAATGCGCCAACACGTTCTTTGTCAGTACCTTTAATCGTAATCTTTGTATTAGCTGGTACTTCTACTTCAAGACCACTTTCAGGTTCAATCTCAACTGGGTGAGAATATCCAACGTTTAATACAAGCTTGTTACCTTGCTTTTGGGCACGGTAACCAACCCCGATTAGTTCTAATTTTCTTTCAAAGCCCTTGGAAACACCTTCAACCATGTTCGCGATTAAAGCACGAGTTGTACCGTGCAATGCGCGGTGTTCTTTCACATCAGTTGGACGAGTGATTGTAACTAGGTTTTCTTCGATTTTAATTTCGATATCTGGATTAAAAGAGCGAGTAAGTTCGCCTTTTGGTCCTTTAACAGTAACGGTACTATTATTTAAAGTAACCGTAACTCCTGCAGGGATTTCAATAGGTTTTTTTCCTACGCGAGACATTAAGTGCACCTCCATTCATTCAGAAACTCTATTACCAAACGTAAGCTAATACTTCTCCGCCCACTTGTTTTGCACGAGCTTCTTTATCAGTTATAACACCATTTGAAGTTGATACTAGTGCGATACCAAGACCGTTAAGGACACGTGGCACCTCAGTAGATTTTGCATAAACTCTAAGTCCAGGCTTGCTTATGCGCTTAAGACCAGTGATAACACGTTCGTTATTTGAACCGTACTTTAAGAAAATACGGATGATACCTTGTTTATTGTCTTCAATAAATTCGACGTCACGAACGAAACCTTCGCGCTTTAAGATTTCAGCGATTTCTTTTTTAATATTAGAAGCAGGCACTTCTAACTTTTCGTGACGCACCATGTTCGCATTACGAATGCGAGTAAGCATATCAGCAATTGGATCTGTCATGACCATTATTTTTACCTCCTTCCCAGACTTGGG
Organism: Neobacillus sp. YX16; assembly: GCF_030123505.1. GTDB lineage: Bacteria > Bacillota > Bacilli > Bacillales > Cytobacillaceae > Neobacillus. Next base: position 173,732 of record NZ_CP126115.1, on the reverse strand, counting down.
TTTTACCAGCTAGCTTTTTTGACACCAGGAATTTGTCCTTTGTATGCTAATTCACGGAAACAAATACGGCAAAGCTTAAATTTACGGTATACAGAGTGTGGACGACCGCAACGTTCACAGCGTGTGTACTCTTGAACCGGGTATTTAGGCGTGCGTTTTTGTTTCGCAATCATTGACTTTTTAGCCACGTTTTCGCCTCCCTTATTTAGCGATTACTTTTGGAATGGCATTCCAAATTGTGTTAACAGTTCACGTGCTTCTTCATCAGTGTTAGCAGTGGTTACGATAACGATATCCATACCACGTACTTTGCTAACTTTATCGTAATCAATTTCAGGGAAGATTAATTGTTCTTTAACACCCAGCGTATAATTACCACGACCATCGAATGCTTTTTTAGAAACACCACGGAAGTCACGAACACGAGGTAAAGAAACAGAAACTAATTTATCCAAGAATTGATACATACGCTCACCGCGAAGTGTAACTTTTGCACCGATTGGCATACCTTCACGAAGACGGAAGCCAGCGATTGATTTCTTAGCACGAGTTACTACAGGCTTTTGTCCTGTAATTGTTGCTAGTTCTTCAACAGCATTATCTAAAGCTTTAGCGTTTGCTACTGCATCACCAACACCCATGTTAATAACAATTTTATCAAGTTGAGGAACTTGCATTACTGATTTATAGTTGAACTTGCTCATAAGAGCAGGAGTAACTTCTTTTACAAACTTTTCTTTTAGGCGGCTCACTTATTGTACCTCCCTTCTAAAATTTAGACTATTTATCTAATACTTCACCGGATTTTGCTACGCGTACTTTTTTACCATCAACCGTTGTATATCCTACACGAGTTGGATTACTAGTTTTAGGGTCGATAGGCATAACGTTTGATACATGAATTGGTGCCTCAAAGCTCATAATTCCGCCTTGTGGATTCACTTGTGAAGGTTTAGCGTGTTTTTTAACAATGTTTACACCTTCTACTAGTACACGGCTATCTTTAGGATAGGCTGCTAGGATTACTCCTGTTTTGCCCTTATCCTTACCGGAGATAACTCTTACTTTGTCACCTTTTTTAACATGCATTCGTAAGCACCTCCTTAAAGGCAATTGAATTTAAATTATAGTACTTCTGGAGCCAAGGAAACGATTTTCATAAAGTTGTTATCGCGAAGTTCGCGGGCAACTGGTCCGAAGATACGAGTTCCACGTGGGCTCTTATCATCCTTGATAATTACACATGCGTTTTCATCGAAACGAATGTATGATCCATCAGGTCGACGAGCACCGCTTTTCGTACGAACGATAACGGCTTTTACAACGTCACCCTTTTTAACAACGCCACCAGGTGTTGCTTGTTTCACTGTACATACGATAATATCACCGATACCCGCAGTTTTACGGCCAGAACCACCAAGAACTTTAATGGTAAGTACCTCACGAGCACCAGAGTTATCAGCAACTTTTAAACGTGATTCTTGTTGAATCATGTGTGTAACCTCCCTTCGGAATGATGCTTAATCCGAACAATTAAATAATAACTGCTTTTTCTGTAACTTCAACTAAACGGAAACGTTTAGTAGCTGAAAGCGGACGAGTTTCCATGATACGTACGATATCGCCGATTTTTGCTTCATTTTGCTCATCATGAGCTTTAAACTTTTTAGAGTACTTAACGCGTTTACCGTAAAGAGGATGCTTTTTGTAAGTTTCGACTAAAACAGTAATAGTTTTATCCATTTTGTCAGAAACAACGCGTCCAGTGTAAACTTTGCGTTGGTTACGTTCACTCATTATGTGAACCTCCTCTCGGGTTTTTACTTGTTAACGCTGATTTCTCTCTCACGAATCACAGTTTTCATACGAGCAATCGCTTTGCGTACTTCACGAATGCGAGCTGTATTTTCAAGTTGACCAGTCGCTAATTGGAAGCGAAGGTTGAAAAGCTCTTCTTTTAAAGATTTAACTTTTTGTTCAATTTCGGCAGTGGTAAGGTCTTTAATTTCATTAGCTCTCATTTGATTCACCACCAATTTCTTCACGTTTTACAAACTTACATTTGATTGGAAGTTTGTGCATAGCAAGACGTAGTGCCTCACGTGCTACTTCTTCAGAAACACCAGCGATTTCAAACATTACTTTACCTGGTTTAACGACAGCTACCCAACCTTCAGGTGCCCCTTTACCAGAACCCATCCGCACCTCAAGAGGTTTCGCAGTATAAGGCTTATGTGGGAAGATTTTAATCCAAACTTTACCGCCACGTTTCATGTAACGAGTCATTGCAATACGGGCAGCTTCGATTTGGCGGTTTGTGATCCAAGAAGCTTCAGTTGCTTGTAAGCCGAATTCACCAAATGTTACTTCAGTGCCACCTTTTGCGTTACCACGCATTTTTCCACGGTGTTGACGGCGATATTTAACGCGTTTTGGCAATAACATATTATTTGCCTCCTTCCGCAGGTTTCTTCTTAGTAGGAAGGACTTCTCCCTTATAGATCCATACTTTTACGCCAAGCTTACCAAAAGTAGTATCAGCTTCAGCATGAGCATAGTCGATATCAGCGCGAAGAGTATGAAGTGGAACGGTTCCTTCGCTATAGTGTTCTGAACGAGCAATATCTGCCCCGCCAAGACGACCTGACACCATTGTTTTAATACCTTTTGCTCCAGCACGCATAGCACGTTGAATTACTTGTTTTTGTGCACGACGGAAGGATACACGATTTTCTAATTGACGAGCAATATTTTCAGCAACTAATTTCGCATCAAGGTCAGCTCTTTTGATTTCAAGAATGTTGATGTGAACACGTTTGCCAGTTAATTGATTTAAAGCTTTACGAAGTGCTTCAACTTCAGTACCGCCCTTACCGATAACCATACCTGGCTTAGCAGTATGAACTGTTACATTCACACGGTTAGCAGCACGTTCGATTTCAACTTTAGATACAGAAGCATCCTTCAAACGCTTCGTGATGTACTCACGAATTTTAAGGTCTTCGTGTAAAAGATCAGCGAAGTCTTTACCTGCGTACCACTTAGATTCCCAATCTTTGATGATACCGATACGCATACCGACTGGATTTACTTTTTGACCCACAGATTATCCCTCCTTCTTTTCTGATAGAACGATTGTGATGTGGCTAGTGCGTTTATTAATCTGGCTAGCACGGCCCATTGCGCGAGGACGGAAACGTTTCAACGTTGGTCCTTCATCAACAAAAGCTTGAGTTACAACCAAGCTATTAATGTCCATTTCATAATTGTGCTCGGCATTTGCCATAGCGGATTTTAATACTTTTTCAACGATTGGAGAAGCAAACTTTGGAGTATGATTTAAAATCGACACCGCTTCACCAACTTGCTTTCCTCGAATTAGATCTACGACTAAACGTGCTTTACGAGGAGCAATACGAACTGTTCTTGCAACAGCTTTAGCTTGCATTTGGATGCCCTCCTCTCTTAACGTCTGGTTTTCTTATCATCATTACCATGGCCTTTGTAAGCACGAGTTGGAGCAAATTCTCCAAGCTTGTGTCCTACCATGTCTTCAGTAACATATACAGGCACATGTTTGCGACCATCATAAACAGCGATTGTGTGGCCAATAAATTGTGGGAAGATCGTAGAACGACGTGACCAAGTTTTTACAACTTGCTTACTTTCAGTTTCATTTAACTTTTCGATCTTAACCATTAAATGATCATCAACAAATGGTCCTTTTTTAAGGCTGCGACCCATGGATGAACCTCCCTTCGTGATTGTTCTACGGCTCGTTCTTTGAACCGTAGCTCAACCCCGTTATTTTTTACGACGACGTACAATGAACTTGTCGGATTTATTCTTTTTCTTACGAGTTTTGAATCCAAGAGTTGGTTTACCCCATGGAGACATTGGTGACTTACGTCCGATTGGTGAACGTCCTTCACCACCACCGTGTGGGTGATCGTTAGGGTTCATTACAGATCCACGAACTGTTGGGCGTTTGCCTAACCAGCGTGAGCGTCCTGCTTTACCAATGTTAATAAGTTCGTGTTGTTCGTTACCTACTTGACCGATAGTTGCACGGCACTCAGCAAGAATCATTCGAACTTCACCAGAATTTAAACGTACAAGTACGTATTTACCTTCTTTACCTAAAACCTGTGCAGATGTACCAGCAGAACGAACCAATTGGCCGCCTTTACCAGGTTTTAATTCGATGTTGTGTACCACAGTACCAACAGGGATATTTACTAATGGTAATGAATTACCTACTTTAATATCTGCCTCTGGGCCAGACATAACTTCCATACCTACTACTAGGTTTTTAGGAGCTATGATATAACGCTTTTCACCATCTACATAATTGATTAATGCAATATTTGCGGAACGGTTAGGATCGTACTCGATTGTGGCAACGCGTCCAGGAATGCCATCTTTGTTACGTTTAAAGTCAATGATACGGTATGAACGCTTATGGCCGCCACCTTGATGACGAACAGTTAACTTACCTTGGTTATTACGGCCGCCTTTTCTCTTTAATGGAGCTAATAGAGATTTCTCTGGTGTGCTAGTTGTGATTTCAGCGAAATCAGAAACTGTCATACCGCGACGACCATTAGAGGTAGGTTTGTACTTTTTAATCGCCATTTTATTCCCTCCTCTTCTTGTTAGTTTTTATTATGCTTCAAAGAATTCGATTTCTTTGCTATCAGCAGTTAGTTTTACAATTGCTTTACGACGTTTGTTTGTGTAACCACCGAATTTACCCATGCGCTTGAATTTACCTTTATAGTTCATGATGTTAACTTTTTCAACATCTACGCCAAAGATTTCAACAATCGCATCTTTAACTTGAGTTTTGTTAGCTCTCACATCAACTTCAAACGTATATTTCTTTTCAGCCATAAGGTCAGTAGAACGTTCAGTGATAACGGGGCGCTTAATGATATCGCGTGCATCCATTATGCAAGCACCTCCTCTACTTTTTCAACTGCAGCTTTCGTCATGATTAATTTATCATGATTTACAACATCAAGAACATTGATTCCGTCAGCTGTTACAACTGTTACACCAGGAATATTACGAGCAGAAAGTGCTACATTTTCATCAAGGTCAGCAGTAACGATAAGTGCTTTTTTCTCAACAGAAAGACCACCTAATACTGTTTTGAAATCTTTTGTTTTTGGAGCATCGAAAGCAAGGCTTTCTAATACTAATACATTCTCTTCTAACACTTTAGAAGAAAGTGCAGATTTAATCGCTAAGCGACGTACCTTTTTAGGTAATTTGTAGCTGTAGCTGCGTGGTGTTGGACCAAATACAGTACCACCTCCGCGCCATTGTGGAGAACGGATAGACCCTTGACGAGCACGACCTGTTCCTTTTTGACGCCATGGTTTACGTCCACCGCCTCGTACTTCAGAACGAACTTTTACTTTATGAGTTCCTTGACGTAAAGAAGCTCTTTGCATAACAATCGCTTCAAATAACACGTGTTGGTTAGGTTCGATACCAAATACTGAATCATTAAGTTCGATTTCACCAACCTGAGATCCGCTTTGGTTAAATAATGAAACTTTAGGCATTCTTTTGCTCCTCCTTTCTTATGAAGATATTACGCTTTTACCGCACTTTTAATCTTTAATAATGCTTTTTTAGGTCCAGGAACGTTACCTTTAATTAATAGTAAGTTACGCTCAACATCAACCTTAACGATTTCAAGATTTTGAACAGTAATTTGCTCTCCACCCATGCGACCAGGTAATAATTTACCTTTGAATACACGGTTTGGAGCTACAGGTCCCATTGAACCAGGACGACGGTGATAACGTGAACCGTGAGCCATTGGGCCGCGTGATTGTCCGTGACGCTTGATTACGCCTTGGAAACCTTTACCCTTTGAGATTCCTGTTACATCTACTACATCGCCAGCAGCGAAAATATCAACTTTGACTTCTTGACCAACTTCATATCCTGTTACGTCAACTCCGCTGAATTCGCGAATGAAGCGCTTAGGAGCAGTGTTTGCTTTAGCAACATGTCCTTTTTCTGGTTTGTTAGCTAACTTTTCACGTTTGTCTTCAAAACCAACTTGTAAAGCCACATAACCGTCGCTTTCAACTGATTTCTTTTGAAGAACTACGTTTTGAGCAGCTTCTACTACAGTAACAGGGATTAAGTTGCCGTTTTCTGCAAATACTTGAGTCATACCAATCTTTCTTCCTAAGATTCCTTTGGTCATTTAAGTCACACCTCCTAGATTATTTGTTTATTTATTTTTACTAAAGTTTAATTTCAATATCAACACCGGATGGTAAATCTAAACGCATCAACGCATCAACAGTTTGTGGTGTTGGGTTAACGATATCGATTAGACGCTTATGTGTCCGTTGTTCGAATTGCTCACGAGAATCCTTGTACTTATGAACCGCACGAAGAATGGTATAAATTGTTTTTTCAGTCGGAAGTGGAATCGGACCTGAAACGGCTGCACCAGAACGCTTTGCTGTTTCAACGATTTTTTCTGCAGACTGATCAAGAATTCTGTGATCATAAGCTTTTAAACGGATACGAATCTTTTGTTTTGCCATTATTTTCCCTCCTTTATTCGCCTATTTTCAAAATAGACATTCTCAGTGAAAATTTCCCACACACTCGCCATGGCAAAGCGGCCGGGTGTGTCAGCAACCTTTCACATCATCGCAGTCAAAGACCAACATTGTCTATTATACATAAAACATTAGGCAAACGCAACATTTTTTTATATTTTCTTTTTGGTTACGTTTAGCACACTTTTATTATTATAGCGACCAGTCTATACAATTACAATAGAAAAAATCATTCTCCAAAAATAACCTATAATAACGCTTTATTAAGCGAAAGTTCGCAAAACTATTTATATAGAAGAAACTCGCTTTTGCATAAAAAAAGCAACTGGATCGTCATCCAGTTGCCTTCTATATAACTGATTTTTTAATTATTCAGTGATAGTAGTGATTGAACCTGAACCTACAGTACGTCCGCCTTCACGGATAGAGAACTTTGTACCTTCTTCGATTGCTACAGGAGCAATAAGTTCAACGATCATTTCGATGTGGTCGCCAGGCATAACCATTTCTACGCCTTCTGGAAGATTACAAATACCAGTAATATCAGAAGTACGGAAATAGAATTGTGGACGGTAGTTAGTGAAGAATGGAGTGTGACGTCCACCTTCTTCTTTTGATAATACGTAAACTTGTGCTTTAAACTTTGTGTGTGGAGTGATTGATTTCGGCTTAGCCAATACTTGACCACGTTCGATATCTTCACGAGCTACACCACGAAGTAATGCACCAATGTTGTCCCCAGCTTCAGCGAAATCAAGAAGCTTACGGAACATTTCTACACCTGTTACAGTAGTAGATTTTGGCTCTTCAGTGAAACCTACGATTTCAACTACGTCCCCAACTTTTACTACTCCACGTTCTACACGGCCAGTAGCAACTGTTCCACGGCCAGTGATTGAGAATACATCCTCAACAGGCATCATGAAAGGTTTGTCAGTGTCACGAGTTGGTGTTGGAATCCACTCATCAACAGCACTCATAAGTTCATAGATTTTTTCTTCCCAAGCAGCTTCGCCTTCTAATGCTTTAAGAGCAGAACCTTTGATAACTGGAGTGTCATCGCCAGGGAAATCGTATTCAGATAATAAATCACGAATTTCCATTTCTACTAATTCAAGAAGTTCTTCGTCATCAACCATATCACACTTGTTCATGAACACAACAAGGTAAGGTACACCTACTTGGCGAGAAAGAAGAATGTGCTCACGAGTTTGTGGCATTGGACCGTCAGTTGCAGAAACAACTAGGATACCGCCGTCCATTTGTGCAGCACCAGTGATCATGTTTTTAACATAGTCAGCGTGTCCTGGGCAGTCTACGTGTGCGTAGTGACGAGCATCAGTTTCATACTCAACGTGTGCTGTTGAGATTGTGATTCCACGCTCTTTTTCTTCTGGAGCACCATCAATTTGATCATATGCACGAGCTTCTGCTTTACCAGTTTTAGCAAGAACAGAAGTGATTGCAGCTGTTAAAGTTGTTTTACCGTGGTCAACGTGACCAATTGTACCAATGTTAACGTGTGGCTTTGAACGGTCGAATTTAGCTTTACCCATTAGGATAATCCTCCTTTAATATTAAAAAAGTTAAGTATATTTTATGGAAACTGTAAACAGGGTTGTCCCAATTGTACAGTTTCCATGGTTACATAAGTAGTTATACTTTATTAAATGGTGAAAATCAATTATTCACCTTTATTTTTTTTGATAATTTCTTCAGAAACTGATTTTGGAACTTCTTCATAGTGATCAAAGTGCATAGAGAATACTCCACGACCTTGTGTACTAGAACGAAGTGCTGTTGCATAACCAAACATTTCTGAAAGTGGAACCTGTGCACGTACAACTTGTGCGTTACCACGAGCTTCCATACCTTCAACACGTCCGCGTCGTGCAGTGATTTGTCCCATGATATCACCTAAATACTCTTCAGGGATTACAACTTCAACCCTCATCATAGGCTCTAGGATAACAGGCTTACACTTTGAAGCAGCATTTTTTAGTGCCATAGATGCGGCAATCTTAAATGCCATTTCAGAGGAGTCAACATCATGGTAAGAACCATCGAATAATCTCGCCTTAATATCAACTAAAGGATATCCAGCAAGAACTCCACGATTCAAGGAATCTTCAAGACCAGCTTGAACTGCAGGGATGTATTCACGAGGAACAACACCACCAACAATACCGTTTACAAATTCGAAGCCTTTACCTTCATCATTTGGTGAGAATTCAATCCAAACGTGTCCGTATTGTCCACGACCACCAGATTGGCGTGCGAACTTACCTTCTACTTGTGCTGATTCACGGAATGTTTCACGGTAGGCAACTTGTGGAGCACCTACATTAGCTTCTACTTTGAATTCACGACGCATACGATCTACTAAGATATCAAGGTGAAGCTCTCCCATACCGGCAATGATAACCTGTCCAGTTTCCTGATCAGTATGTGCACGGAAGGTTGGATCTTCTTCTTGTAGCTTTTGCAATGCAGTTGTCATTTTATCTTGGTCAGCCTTTGATTTTGGTTCAACAGAAAGTTGAATTACTGGTTCAGGGAAGTTCATTGACTCAAGAATAACAAGGTTCTTATCATCACACAGCGTATCACCAGTAGTTGTATCTTTCAAACCTACTGCTGCAGCAATGTCACCCGCGAAAACTTTTGAGATTTCTTGGCGGCTGTTTGCATGCATTTGCAGGATACGTCCAACACGTTCACGTTTTCCTTTAGTAGAGTTCTGAACATAAGATCCAGATTCTAAAGTACCAGAGTAAACACGGAAGAACGTTAATTTACCAACATAAGGGTCTGTCATAACTTTAAATGCAAGAGCTGAAAACGGCTCTTCATCACTTGAATGACGTTCAAGGACTTCTTCTTCATCATCCGGAGCATGACCCTTGATTGCAGGAACATCTAATGGAGATGGAAGATAATCAATAACGGCATCTAACATTAACTGAACACCTTTGTTTTTGAAAGCAGATCCACAAATAACAGGGTAGAATTCTACATTAACAGTACCTTTACGAATAGCTGCTTTTAGCTCTTCTTTAGTGATTTCTTCACCACTAAGGTATTTTTCAGTTAACTCTTCATCAAGTTCTGCTACTGCTTCAACTAACTTTTCACGCCACTCTTCAGCTAAAGATAGATACTCTTCAGGAATCTCACGTACTTCAATATCAGTACCTAAGTCATTACCGTAGAATACTGCATTCATTTCTACAAGGTCAATGATTGCAGAGAACTCATCTTCAGCACCGATTGGCAACTGAATTGGGTGTGCATTTGCTTGCAAACGGTCATGAATTGTTCTAACAGAATACAAGAAGTCTGCACCAATTTTGTCCATTTTGTTTACAAATACTACACGTGGAACACCGTAAGTTGTTGCTTGACGCCAAACTGTTTCAGTTTGAGGTTCAACACCTGACTGTGCATCAAGTACAGCTACCGCTCCATCAAGTACACGCAGGGAACGTTCAACTTCAACAGTGAAGTCTACGTGTCCCGGAGTGTCGATGATGTTTACGCGGTGACCTTTCCACGATGCAGTTGTTGCTGCGGAAGTAATCGTGATTCCGCGTTCTTGTTCTTGCTCCATCCAGTCCATCTGAGAAGCACCTTCATGTGTTTCACCGATTTTATGAATCTTACCAGTGTAATAAAGAACACGCTCAGTGGTCGTCGTTTTACCAGCATCAATGTGTGCCATGATACCGATATTACGAGTGTTTGCTAAGGAGAACTCTCTTGCCATGGGTCTTTCTCCTTTCTAGTGTGAAAGTTTTTATGATAAATCTAATTCTACCAACGATAGTGAGCAAACGCTTTGTTTGCTTCTGCCATTTTGTGTGTATCTTCACGCTTTTTAACAGATGCTCCACTGTTATTAGCTGCATCCATGATTTCATTAGCTAAACGCTCTTCCATTGTTTTTTCTCCGCGAAGACGCGCATAGTTAACTAACCAGCGAAGACCAAGAGTTGTACGACGATCAGGGCGTACCTCTACTGGTACTTGGTAGTTTGCTCCACCTACTCGGCGTGCTTTTACCTCAAGTACTGGCATGATATTCTTCATAGCTGCTTCAAAAATTTCCATTGGTTCCTTACCAGAACGTTCACGGATTGTTTCGAATGCAGAGTAAAGAATTTCTTGTGATTTACCTCTTTTACCGTCAACCATCATTTTGTTGATTAGACGAGTAACTAATTTTGAATTGTAAAGTGGATCTGGTAACACGTCTCTTTTTGCTACAGGACCTTTACGTGGCATTTAATTTCCTCCTTTCAAACAAGCTTTCTATTTATGCTGTTATTACTTCTTAGCTGCTTTTGGTCTCTTAGTACCATATTTAGAACGACCTTGCATACGGTTGTTAACACCAGCCGTATCAAGAGCACCACGTACGATGTGATAACGTACACCTGGTAAGTCTTTTACACGTCCTCCACGAATAAGAACAACACTATGTTCTTGGAGATTGTGACCAATACCAGGAATGTATGCAGTCACCTCAATACCGTTTGTCAAACGTACACGAGCATATTTACGTAACGCTGAGTTCGGTTTCTTTGGAGTCATTGTACCAACACGAGTACATACTCCTCGTTTTTGTGGTGAAGATACATTAGTTTGTGATTTTTTGAAGCTGTTGTAACCTTTGTTTAGCGCAGGAGACTTCGACTTTTCAGTAATTGCTTGACGAGGTTTGCGCACTAATTGGTTAATAGTTGGCATGTTAATTTTCCTCCCTTCATTATTTGTAAGCCCACACATCCAGGTGGTTCATTTTTGTGCAAAAACAAAGTTTTTGCAGATCATCTATCTACAAAAACAGTTTTTAACGGATAATTGCTACAGTTGAAGCACCAACTTCTATTCCACATGCTTTCCCGAGTTTTTTCATCGAGTCAACATAGATAATTGGGATGTTCACTTCTTGAGCTAGTTTCACTACCGCAGCTGTTACTTTCGCTTCAGCGTCACTCGCAATGATCAGCTCATATGCTGTTCCATCCTTCAGTGCTTTTACTGCTTGTTTTGTTCCTATAACAATCTTAGTTGCCTGGTATACTTTTTCATAAGACATTTATCATATCCTCCAAAGTATCAGGTGAATAGGAGCACCTTTGATATATTACCATCTTCTAAAATAGTTGTCAACAATTGTTACGAATTTTTATTTCATAGTGCAAATGTGGATATTCTTTAAAACGCGGTACTCACTCACTTGGCGAGTACCGCATAATGTTAACTTTTAATCAATTGTTACTGTTTCTTCAGAAGTCGTGTCCCTTAAAACAGGCTCTGCTTTGCGGTAGCGCTGCATTCCTGTTCCTGCTGGAACAAGCTTACCGATGATAACATTTTCTTTTAAGCCTAGCAATTCATCGCGCTTGCCTTTAATTGCTGCATCAGTAAGAACTCTTGTTGTTTCTTGGAAGGATGCGGCAGACAAGAATGAATCTGTTTCAAGCGACGCTTTCGTAATACCGAGTAATACTGGACGACCTGTAGCAGGTAATTTTCCAGCTAACAATGCTTTTTCGTTTGCATCTGTGAATTGGTGGATATCTAACAGAGTCCCTGGAAGTACATCTGTTTCACCCGCATCACTTACGCGGACCTTACGCATCATTTGACGAACCATTACTTCTACGTGCTTATCGCCAATTTCAACACCCTGCATACGGTAAACCTTTTGAACTTCACGTAACAGATATTCTTGAACAGCATTAACGTCTTTTACCTTGATTAACTCTTTAGGATCAATAGAACCTTCTGTTAATTCCTGACCCATGACAATTGGATCATTAACTGCCACTTTCAAGCGTGCTGTATATGGAGCATTATAAGTACGTGATTCAATCTCACCTTGAACAATAATTTCATGCTGGCGATCACGACCTTCATTAATTCCAACAACCACACCATCAATTTCAGAAATAACCGCAACCCCTTTAGGATTACGCGCTTCAAATATTTCTTGAATACGTGGTAAACCTTGAGTGATATCGTCTCCTGCAACACCGCCAGTATGGAATGTACGCATTGTTAACTGTGTACCAGGTTCACCAATTGATTGGGCAGCAATGATTCCAACTGCTTCCCCAACTTCAACTTCTTGACCTGTAGCCAGGTTACGGCCATAACACTTCTTACATACACCATGACGGGTATTACATGTAAAGGCAGAACGAATTTTAACTTCTTCAATTCCAGCTCCCACGATTATTTCAGAAAGGTCCTCAGTGATAAGTCCATTTTCAGGTACTAGGACTTCCTTCGTTTCAGGATGTCTAATTGGGTTACGAGCATAACGGCCAATTAAGCGTTCATCCAATCCCTCGATAACTTCGGTACCATCTTTCAATGAACGGATTAATAAACCACGATCCGTTCCACAATCATCTTCACGGACAATAACATCTTGTGCTACGTCAACGAGACGACGTGTTAAGTAACCAGAGTCAGCCGTTTTCAAGGCAGTATCAGCAAGACCTTTACGAGCACCGTGTGTAGAAATAAAGTATTCCAAAACGGTCAGACCTTCACGGAAACTTGACTTGATTGGTAACTCAATGATACGTCCAGCCGGGTTGGCCATCAATCCACGCATACCCGCAAGCTGCGTAAAGTTAGATGCATTACCACGGGCTCCGGAATCACTCATCATGAAAATCGGATTCGTTTTATTCAAGGATTTCATTAGTTTTCCTTGAATGGTGTCCTTCGCAGCACTCCATATAGCAATAACGCGATCATAACGTTCGTCCTCAGTTATTAAACCGCGACGGAACTGCTTCATAACGTTATCTACTTTACTTTGTGCCTCGTGAAGAATTTCTTGCTTTTCCGGTAATACGACGATATCAGCAACACCGACGGTAATACCTGCTTTTGTAGAGTATTTAAATCCTAAGTCCTTCATACGGTCTAGCATTTTAGACGTTTCAGTAATTTTGAATCGCTTAAATACTTCTGCGATGATATTACCAAGGATTTTCTTCTTGAACGGATCCACTAATGGCATTTCTTTAATTCTAGCTCTAACATCTTCACCTTTTTCAACAAAGTAATTTGCTGGGGTTTCAACCTCTAAGTTTTGTCTAGTAGGTTCATTGATATACGGGAAAGATTTAGGAAGAATTTCATTAAATATTAGTTTACCAACCGTTGTAATCAGTAATTTATTATTTTGTTCTTCTGTCAAAGTTTCATTTCCTAATGAACCAGCATGGACAGCGACACGAGTGTGTAGGTGAACATAGCCATTTTGATATGCAACTAACGCTTCATTTGTATCTTTAAAAATCATACCCTCTCCGACAACGCCTTCTCTTTCAAGAGTTAGATAATAGTTACCTAGTACCATATCCTGAGAAGGTGTAACAACCGGCTTACCATCTTTAGGGTTCAAAATGTTTTGGGCAGCAAGCATTAACAGTCTAGCTTCTGCTTGTGCTTCAGATGAAAGTGGAACGTGAACAGCCATTTGGTCACCGTCAAAGTCCGCATTGTATGCAGTACATACAAGAGGATGAAGGCGAATCGCTCTTCCTTCAACAAGTGTTGGTTCAAATGCCTGAATCCCTAATCTATGAAGTGTTGGGGCACGGTTTAATAAAACTGGGTGCTCACGGATAACATCTTCAAGGACATCCCAAACCTCAGGAGAAACTCTTTCAATCTTACGCTTAGCAGATTTAATATTATGGGCTAAACCTTTTTCTACTAGTTCCTTCATTACGAATGGCTTAAATAATTCAAGAGCCATTTCTTTTGGAAGACCGCATTGGTACATTTTTAAGTTTGGACCAACAACGATAACGGAACGGCCAGAGTAGTCAACACGTTTACCAAGTAAGTTTTGACGGAAACGACCTTGCTTCCCTTTTAACATATGGGAAAGTGACTTTAATGGACGGTTACCTGGGCCTGTTACCGGACGGCCGCGACGACCATTATCAATGAGTGCATCTACTGCCTCTTGAAGCATCCGCTTCTCATTTTGAACGATAATGCTTGGTGCCCCAAGATCCAACAAACGCTTTAAACGATTATTCCGATTGATTACTCGACGGTATAAATCATTTAAATCAGATGTAGCGAACCTTCCTCCATCCAACTGTACCATCGGACGAAGTTCTGGAGGAATAACAGGAAGAACATCAAGAATCATCCATGATGGTTCATTTCCAGAGTTACGGAATGCTTCCAACACTTCAAGGCGCTTAATTGCACGAGTACGACGCTGACCTTGGGCTGTTTTTAATTCTTCTTTTAATGCGTCAACTTCTTTATTTAAATCGATATCAGATAGAAGCTTCTTAATTGCCTCAGCACCCATAGCAGCTTGGAATTTATTTCCGTACTTTTCACGGTATGCACGATATTCTTTTTCTGATAACAGTTGTTTCTTATCAAGAGCTGTATCGCCTGATTCTGTTACAACATAAGAAGCAAAATAAATAATTTCTTCTAATGCCCTTGGAGACATATCTAAAACTAATCCCATTCGGCTAGGGATTCCTTTAAAGTACCATATATGAGAGACAGGAGCTGCAAGCTCAATATGACCCATACGTTCACGACGAACCTTTGCTCGTGTTACTTCAACACCACATCGGTCACACACTACACCTTTGTAACGGACGCGTTTATATTTTCCACAGTGACATTCCCAGTCCTTTGTAGGACCAAAAATCCTCTCACAGAATAAACCATCCTTTTCAGGCTTCAATGTACGATAGTTAATGGTTTCTGGCTTTTTCACTTCTCCAAAAGACCATGAACGGATTTTATCTGGTGATGCCAGACCAATCTTCATATACTCAAAATTATTAACATCCAGCAAGGGGCCTACCTCCCTTTCTATCTAGACAATCATTAGCTGAAAGCGCATCATGGCGCTTTCAGCTAAGTTTTATTCCTTTGAACCAACCTTTTCAGATTCAAATGCTTGTGTTTCTGGAACGATGTTTAACGTATCGACTTGCTGTAAGTCATCATCATCTTCCGTATCTCGCATTTCAATTTCTTTTTCATCACCAGAAAGGATTTTTACATCCATTCCTAGACTCTGAAGTTCTTTTATTAATACTTTAAATGATTCAGGAACTCCTGGTTCCGGTACATTTTCACCTTTTACAATCGCTTCATACGTTTTCACACGACCCACCACGTCATCTGATTTAACTGTCAGAATTTCTTGTAGTGTATATGCAGCACCGTATGCTTCAAGTGCCCAAACCTCCATCTCACCGAAACGCTGTCCGCCAAATTGTGCTTTACCGCCAAGTGGCTGTTGCGTTACAAGTGAGTATGGTCCAGTTGAACGTGCATGGAGCTTATCATCAACCATGTGAGCAAGTTTAATCATATACATGACACCCACAGACACACGATTGTCAAACGGTTCACCCGTACGTCCATCATATAATACAGTTTTTGCATCATTAGCCATTCCAGCTTCTTCGATCGTGCCCCAAACATCTTCCTCACGTGCACCGTCAAATACCGGTGATGCAACGTGGATTCCAAGAGCTCTTGCTGCCATTCCTAAATGAAGCTCAAGCACCTGACCGATGTTCATACGTGAAGGAACGCCCAAAGGATTTAACATAATATCAATAGGGGTACCATCTGGTAAATACGGCATATCCTCTTCTGGTAATATCCGAGAAATAACCCCTTTATTACCATGGCGGCCTGCCATTTTATCCCCTTCATGAATCTTACGCTTCTGTACAATATATACACGAACAAGTTGATTTACACCTGGTGGCAATTCATCGCCATCTTCACGATTAAAGACCTTAACGTCGAGGACAATACCGCCTCCGCCATGTGGAACTCTTAGAGACGTATCACGAACTTCACGTGCTTTTTCTCCGAAGATTGCATGCAATAGACGTTCTTCAGCAGTAAGTTCTGTAACGCCCTTAGGAGTTACCTTACCAACAAGCAAGTCGCCATCTTTTACCTCAGCACCAGTTCGAATAATTCCACGCTCATCCAAATTCCGAAGGGCATCTTCCCCTACATTTGGAATATCACGGGTAATCTCTTCTGGTCCAAGTTTTGTATCACGTGATTCCGACTCATATTCTTCAATATGAATAGAAGTATATACATCATCTTTTACAAGACGTTCACTCATAATAATCGCATCTTCATAGTTGTAGCCATCCCAGTTAACGAAGCCAACTAAAACGTTACGACCTAGAGCTAGTTCACCCAGTTCCATAGAAGGACCATCCGCTAGAATCTCCCCTTTTGTTACATGGTTGCCCACCGCAACAATCGGGCGTTGATTATAACAGGTTCCTTGGTTAGAACGAATGAATTTCAACATTTTATATTTATCAAGGTCACCTTTAACTTCTTGACCATCGACAGTATTAATCCGACGCACCCATACCTCACGCGCCTCAACATGCTCAACGATTCCTTCGTGCTTACAAATAACCGCTGCTCCCGAGTCTTTACCAGAAACATATTCCATTCCTGTTCCGACTCTCGGTGCCTCTGGCTGCAGAAGCGGTACCGCTTGACGCTGCATGTTCGCTCCCATCAATGCACGGTTAGAGTCATCATTTTCTAAGAACGGAATACAAGCTGTCGCCGCTGAAACTACCTGTTTAGGAGATACATCCATATAGTCGATTCGGTCGCGTTTTACTACCGTGTTTTCACCGCGGAAACGAGCAACAACATCTTCTTCTATAAATGTACCGTCATCGCTTAGGCGTGAATTCGCCTGTGCTACAACATAGTTATCCTCTTCATCTGCAGTTAAGTAATCAATTCGGCTTGTAACCTTTCCAGTATCTGGATCAATTCGGCGATATGGAGTTTCAATAAAGCCAAAACGGTTTACTTTTGCAAAGGATGAAAGTGAGTTAATCAAACCAATGTTTGGTCCCTCTGGCGTTTCAATTGGACACATACGTCCATAGTGGGAATAGTGAACGTCACGCACTTCAAATCCAGCACGTTCACGAGTTAATCCACCAGGTCCTAATGCAGATAAACGACGCTTATGCGTCAATTCTGCAAGCGGATTTGTTTGATCCATAAATTGCGATAATTGAGAGCTTCCAAAGAACTCTTTAATTGAAGCAATTACAGGACGAATATTGATTAACTGCTGTGGTGTGATCGTAGCGGTATCTTGAATGGACATTCTTTCACGAACCACACGTTCCATACGTGACAAACCAATTCGGAACTGATTTTGAAGTAATTCGCCAACAGAACGAAGACGTCTGTTTCCTAAATGGTCAATATCATCTGTATCGCCGACACCGTGTAGTAAGTTAAAGAAATAACTGATAGATGAAATGATATCAGCAGGTGTAATGTTTTTAATCGGCTCTGCAACATAAGCATTGCCCAGCACATTAATAACCTTTTCACCATCGTCATTTGGCGCATAGATTTTTATTCCTTGAAGAATGATTTCTTCCTGTACTACACCACCAGCTGGATTAAAGCCTTTAAAATTAATATCCTTTTCCAAAGCAGGGATAATTCGATCCAGATTTCTTCGGTCTAAAAGTGTCCCTTTTTCTGCAATAATTTCACCTGTTTCAGGATCGACAAGTGATTCAGCAAGACGCTGATTAAACAAACGATTTTTTATATGAAGCTTTTTATTTATTTTATATCGACCTACATTGGCAAGGTCATATCTCTTTGGATCAAAGAATCTTGAAACCAATAAACTCTTTGCGTTTTCAACGGTTGGAGGTTCACCTGGACGCAGACGCTCATAAATTTCCAGAAGCGCTTTTTCTACTCCCTCAGTGTTGTCCTTTTCTAGAGTATTTCGAATGTACTCATTATCTCCGATCAGTTCAATGATTTCTTGATCAGATCCGAAGCCAAGTGCACGCAAAAGAACCGTAACGGGCAGTTTCCGAGTACGATCTATTCTGACATATACGACATCTTTGGCGTCTGTTTCATATTCAAGCCAAGCGCCGCGGTTCGGAATTACAGTAGCTGTAAATCCTTTTTTTCCGTTTTTATCAAGTTTTCCACTAAAATATACGCTCGGTGAACGTACTAACTGGGAAACGATAACACGTTCCGCCCCATTAATGACAAACGTTCCCGTTTCAGTCATGAGTGGAAAATCGCCCATAAAAACATCTTGGTCTTTTACTTCGCCTGTTTCTTTGTTTACAAGACGTACTTTAACACGCAATGGTGCAGAATATGTAACGTCTCGTTCTTTCGATTCCGCAACAGAATACTTCGGTTCGCCAAGGCTGTAATCAATAAATTCTAGTGATAGGTTACCAGTAAAGTCTTCAATCGGTGAAATATCCTGGAACATTTCACGCAAACCCTCATCAAGAAACCATTGATAGGAAGAGGTTTGGATTTCAATAAGATTTGGTAATTCTAAAACTTCACTGATTCGTGCGTAACTTCTTCGTTGGCGGTGTCGTCCATACTGAACTAGTTGACCTGTCAACTGATTCACCCCTCAAATCAAGCGTTTTTATAAAACATATATTTTGGTCTTATGAAAGGAACAAAAGGAGTTCCTCCATTAGACAAAAAAAGAAAAAGGGTTTTTATTTCTTAAAAACCACATTTTCACATTTTGACTATTATTTTGTCATCTTTTCCGACTTAAACATGTTTTATACTTATAAATTAAGTATTTTCAGGAATAATTCGGAAAATATTATGATGGCATTTTATAATGCTAACACACTTGACAAATTCAAGTCAACTATTTTACTGCCTTTATAATAAAATAACCTTTAGACTTGTCAATCGTTTCAACTGTAGTAAATCGTTCTTTTAATTTTTCGAGAGCAGAGGGTGCACCTTGTTTCTTTTGAATGACAATCCAAAGCTCACCACCGGTGACTAAATGCTCATAACTTTGTTCAAAAATATCGTGGACCGTCTTTTTACCTGCTCTAATAGGCGGGTTTGTTAAAATAGCCGCAAAATTAAATTCCTTTACGTTTATCAGAGTGTCACTTTCATAAATTTCAACATTGTATACGGCATTTTGCTCAGCGTTAGCTTTTGACAATTCAATCGCCCGTTCATTTACATCAATCATATGTACAATGCGCTCTGGATAATTTTTCGCAATCGAAAGGCCAATTGGACCGTATCCGCAGCCTACATCCAGAACAGATCCTTCCACATTTGGCAATTCAAAAGCTTCTATTAATAAGCGAGAGCCAAAATCTACTTCCTTCTTTGAAAAGACTCCATTATCAGTTTTAAAACGAAATAACTGACTCCTTAAAGTAAAGTCCCAAAATTTCGGTTCACTTTCAACCTTTTGTGTACGAGAATAGTAATGTTCAGACAATAAGCTCACCTCCTGAGGAGTGTTCATTAATGAGGTTACCTGAGGAAAAAAACAAATATCTCGCGGAAGCCGCCTAGGCACATCCGCTTTTAAGTATCGAAAAAAAGCCCGCTTATACAGCGAGCTTTTCTATAAGGTTATTACTTAACTTCAACGTTTGCTCCAACTTCAGCAAGTTTAGCTTTAAGTTCTTCAGCTTCTTCTTTAGAAACGCCTTCTTTAACAGCTTTTGGAGTGTTGTCAACAAGGTCTTTTGCTTCTTTAAGACCAAGACCAGTGATTTCACGTACAGCTTTGATAACCTTGATTTTTTGATCGCCAGCGCTAGCTAGGATTACATCAAATTCAGTTTGCTCTTCAACAGCTGCTACAGCCGCTCCGCCCATTGCTACTGGTGCAGCAGCAGTTACGCCGAATTCTTCTTCGATTGCTTTTACTAGGTCGTTAAGTTCTAAAACAGTCATAGATTTAACCGCTTCAATGATTTGTTCTTTAGTCATTTTAATGTTCCTCCTTAGTTTTCATTCCGTTATTTGTTAAGCCATAAGCTTTAGCTTACGCGCCTTGTTCTTCTTTTTGTTCTGCAACTGCTTTTGTAACAAGAGCAAGGTTGCGGATTGGAGCTTGTAGTACGCTGAGTAACATAGAAAGCAAGCCTTCGCGTGAAGGTAGTTCTGCAAGTGCTTTAACCTCTTCAACTGTTGCTACATTGCCTTCGATTACACCAGCTTTAATTTCTAGTGCATCGTGCTTTTTCGCAAAGTCATTAAGAATTTTTGCAGGTGCTACTACATCTTCCGTGCTGAACGCGATTGCGTTCGGACCAGTTAATGCTGCATTTAACTCTGAAAGTTCAGCTGCATCAGCTGCACGACGAGCCATAGAGTTTTTGTAAACTTTGAAGTCGATACCCGCTTCACGAAGTTGCTTACGAAGTTCAGTTACTTCAGCAACAGTCAGACCACGGTAGTCAACTACGATTGTTGAAACACTAGCTTTTAACTTAGCTGTAATTTCATCAACGATTTGAACTTTTTGTTGGATTGCGCTGCTCATCTTTACACCTCCTGTAGATTCTCTACATTTATACCAGGCAAAGTAAAACCTCCATATCAATAGTCAGACATGGAGGTGCATACAATAGCCGAAGATTTCAGCCAATTCTATCGCATTACCTCGGCAGGGAATTAAGCGAATGCTCGCACCTGCTGTCTTCAGTACAAATGTTTTATTTAAACAACAAAATAGATTATATAAAATGTATCTATATTTGTCAATTGGTAAAAAATTACTTAACTGTTACAGATGAAGGATCAACCTTCACGCCAGGTCCCATAGTTGAAGTAACTGTTACATTCTTCATATATGTTCCCTTTGCAGCTGCAGGTTTAACTTTAACCATTGTTTCGAACACAGTTTTGAAGTTCTCAACAAGCTTTTCGTTTTCGAAAGATGATTTACCGATAGGTACGTGGATGTTTCCAGCTTTATCTACACGGTACTCAACTTTACCTGCTTTAATTTCGTTAATAGCTCTAGTTACATCAAATGTTACTGTACCTGTTTTAGGGTTTGGCATTAAACCTTTTGGTCCTAAAGTACGACCAAGTTTACCCACTTCACCCATCATGTCAGGAGTTGCAACGATTACGTCAAAATCAAACCAACCTTGTTGGATTTTAGTGATGTATTCTGCATCGCCAACATAATCTGCACCAGCAGCTTCTGCTTCTTTCACTTTTTCACCCTTCGCGAATACTAAAACGCGTTGAGTTTTACCAGTTCCGTTTGGAAGTACTACTGCACCACGGATTTGCTGGTCAGCTTTCTTAGGGTCTACACCTAAACGGAATGCAACTTCAAGTGTTGCATCAAATTTAGCATAATTAGTTTGCTTTGCAAGTTCGATTGCTTCAGCAACTGGATAAGCTTTTGTGTTATCAACAAGCTTAGCAGCTTCTAAATACTTCTTACCTTTTTTAGCCATTTTTATTTCCTCCTAGATTGTGGTTTTAACGTTTAATAACTCCCACCTATAAAAGCGGAGGCGCCTTGTCCAGCCCCGACAGGCATAAGACGAGCCGGCTAGAAGGTTGTTCTTTACCTTCTGGACGGATTGACTTATGACCCCGAGGGGCTAGGCGCCGCAGCTTGCCACGAATAAAGGTTGCGCAATTACGCAACCCCCTTCATTACAAAAACAGTTTGCATGGATTAGTCTTCGATAACGATTCCCATGCTGCGAGCAGTACCTTCAACCATGCGCATTGCTGCTTCAACGCTTGCAGCGTTTAGGTCAGGCATTTTCTGTTCCGCAATCTCGCGTACTGTATTACGCTTAACTGTTGCTACCTTATTACGGTTTGGTTCACCAGAACCAGACTGGATTCCAGCTGCTACTTTCAAAAGAACTGCAGCAGGAGGAGTTTTCGTAATAAATGTAAATGAACGGTCTTCAAAAACCGTGATTTCAACAGGAATGATTAATCCAGCTTGATCTGCTGTACGAGCGTTAAATTCTTTACAGAATCCCATAATATTAACACCGGCTTGACCTAATGCAGGTCCAACTGGTGGTGCAGGATTCGCTTTCCCAGCAGGGATTTGTAATTTAACAACTTTAATTACTTTTTTAGCCACGAGACACACCTCCTTAAAGTCCGTGATGTGGTAATAGGGTTTTTGCCCTCCCACTCAGGTATCTGTCTTTATATAAAGATAAAGATCTTATCAAAAGTCTAGTCTCACAAGAGACATACTGACCTATGAAATATTACCACTTTTTAAAAATGATTTCAAGTTTTTTTCAAATTACTATTAATAATTCTTTAATTTACAACTTATCAATCTGTGTAAATTCTAGTTCTACCGGGGTATCCCGGCCAAACATATTAACGAGAACTTTAAGTTTTGCCTTGTCTTTATCCATTTCTTCTACTGTTCCTGTAAAGTTCATAAATGGACCTTCTTTTACCCGAACTGTTTCGCCAATTTCATAGTTTACATCGATGCGCTTCTCATCAACGCCCATGCGTTTTAGGATGACAACTACTTCTTCAGGCAGAAGTGGAGTTGGTTTAGATCCTGCTCCAGCAGAACCAACAAATCCAGTTACACCTGGAGTATTCCGGACAACATACCACGAATCATCTGTCATGACGATTTCAACAAGTACATAGCCTGGAAATACTTTTCTTTTCACTACTTTCGTTTTTCCATTTTTTATTTCTGTCTCTTCTTCTTCAGGCACTACTACACGGAAGATTTTATCCGTCATACCCATTGATTCAACACGTTTTTCTAGATTTGCTTTGACCTTATTTTCATAACCTGAGTAAGTATGTAAAACATACCAATTTTTTTCCATTCAAGAGGACTAAACGTCCATCCCTCCCCGTACTTTTATAAAAAAATTTATTTGGCTAGCTCCAGCGCCTAGGGGTCATAAGCCAATCCGACAAGAAGGATAAAGAACAAACTTTATGCCGGCTCGTCTTACGCCTGCCGCCCCTAGGAAAAATAGAACTACATTTTCCTTATTCAAGGCGCTTCCGCTTTTCGTTCTAGACAAATGAAAAAACCCGTCAGACGGGCTTTACATAAATAACTGCTTTATTATTCACCATTATACCATGAAATACCTTTTATTATTCAAGGATAACTCGAATCAATTCCGAAATTCCTAAATCGACTACTCCAAAAAATATTGCAAAAAAAGCAACTGTTGTAATAACAGTAATGGTATAGCGAGTTAGTTCCTTGCGTTTCGGCCAACTAACTTTTCTCATTTCACGTAAAACATCACTGAAGAATTTCTTTAAGCGTAGCATATCTGTAACCCTCCAACTATCGGAATAACATTGCTTGTATGAATAAAAATTATTTTGTTTCTCGGTGGATTGTATGGGTGGCGCATGTTTTGCAATATTTTTTTAATTCCAATCGTTCTGATTGTAACTGATTTGCATTCGTAGTGTAATTACGTGACCCACAGTCAGCACATGCCAGAATAATCTTTTTACTCATAATTCGACACCTTCAATATCCATCTTTTATATCTTTAAAAATGTAACATGACCCCTAATTATTGTCAACAGCATGCGCGTGCGTGTTCATTCAAATGTCACCGTTTTCAAAAATCAGAGACTAAATTCCCTAATTTCTAAATACCGTTCTAATTTTCTCTTTACACGCTGGAGAGCATTATCAATTGATTTAACATGACGATTCAGTTCTTCTGAAATCTCTTGATAGGATTGCCCATCTAGATATAATGCCAAAACCTTACGTTCTAAATCGCTCAATAATTCAGTCATTTTCACTTCTATGTGATCGAATTCTTCTTGATTAATAATCAGTTCCTCAGGGTCAAGAACCTTCGTACCAGAAAGGACATCCATTAATGTGCGGTCGGATTCTTCATCATAGATAGGTTTATCCAATGATACATAGGAATTTAATGGTATGTGCTTTTGTCTTGTTGCTGTCTTAATGGCAGTGATAATTTGCCGAGTGATACATAGTTCAGCAAACGCCTTAAAGGAAGTCAGCTTGTCCTCGCGAAAGTCACGTATTGCCTTATATAGGCCAATCATTCCCTCTTGAACAATATCTTCTTTATCTGCACCAATTAGGAAGTAGGACCTTGCCTTTGCACGTACAAAATTTCGATATTTGTGGATTAAATAATCCAAAGCCTCACTATTACCTTGGTGCACTAGATCTACAATTCCCTCGTCTTCCATTGATAAAAATAGCTGGTTGCTTTTTTCCCCGAAGTCTGTACTCAATTAAGATCCCCCTCCACCGAACAAGCATAGATAGTATTATTATACTGTCGAAAACTTTTGAACGTCAACGCTTACTTTTGACCTCTGCGCCATTTTTCAAAAATTTCTGCCACTTCACTGCTAATTGGTATTTTTGAGACTGGCCTTTTTTCTTGAATTTTTTTCACCTTTTTCTCGATTCCCTTTTCGACTGAGGACATCTCTATAAGTAACTCCCGTGCAGACTTCCTTAGTGCTCCTTGGCCGAAAATAGCCCATTGCTCTGTATAATCCGAGGTAGCAACATGAATTTGAGTCCTCCGGTTATTTAAAGCAATGGCTAATTTCTCAATTCGCTCATCCGCTGTTTCGTTTTCTTTTGTAAAAATAACCTCTACTTTATGGTTACTATACTTCTTTTCAGTTCCTTGCACATAGTAGGCGTCAAAAACAACAATGACCCGATAACCTGAATATGCTTGGTATTCTGCCATCCGTTCTACTAAACGGTCCCTTGCTGCTGGTAAATCATGGTCCTTTAATGACCTTAACTCAGGCCAAGCCCCAATTATGTTATATCCATCGACGAGCAAAATGTCCATTGCTATCCCTCAAGAGGATGCCGCCTGCGGTATACCTCATACATTAATAACGCTGCTGCAACAGAAGCATTTAATGATGTTACCTTTCCAGCCATCGGCAGGTTGATGAGGAAATCACATTTATCTCTAACAAGACGTCCCATCCCTTTTCCTTCGCTCCCAATTACCAGACCTAACGGCATCGTACCATCTAATTGACGATAATCTTGTTTTCCACTTGCATCAGTACCGGCAATCCAAACACCGCGCTCCTTTAATTCATCAATGGTTCTCGCCATATTGGTAACACGGACTACCGGGATATGTTCTATTGCACCTGTTGAGGCTTTTGCGACCGTAGCCGTTAAACCAACTGCTCTTCTTTTTGGAATAATAATTCCATGTGCGCCTACTGCGTCTGCCGTACGCATGATTGACCCTAGATTATGAGGATCCTCAATTTCATCCAATAATAAAAAGAATGGAGTCTCGTTCTTCTTTTCTGCAGCTGCAAATAAATCATCCATCTCTGCATATTGGTAGGCTGCAACGTAAGCAAGAACTCCCTGATGATTTTCATCAGATATCTGGTCAATTTTTTTCTTTGGGACAAATTGAACGATAACATTTGCTTCTTTTGCTAATTGAATTAATTGCTGCATTTGACCACGTTGGGAGGATTCTGCAATCAATATTTTGTTGATATCTCTTTCCGACCTTAGAGCTTCCATAACTGGGTTTTTACCAATGATATAATCCTGGTTTTCGTTCACTCGCTTTTTCCTCCTTTCTTTTCTTCCACATGTTCAAAGGACTTTAAGATAAGTTCTTCAAGTCGTTCCGTTCTCTCTGTTAAATATAAAAATCCTAATAATGCTTCAAATGCGGTGCTGTAATGGTAGGTTTGGACGTCTGTGTTTTTTGGCACCGTACCTGATTTAGCATTACGTCCGCGCTTAACTACCGCCAACTCCTCCTCTGTAAGGAGGTTTTCATCCATCATTCGAAATAACACTTGGCATTGCGCCTTTGCGGAAACATAGGTTGTCCCTTCACGGTGAAGACTGTTAGGCTTTACCTTCCCGCTTTGCAGGAGGTGACGTCTGACATAAATCTCATAGACAGCATCACCCAAGTAAGCTAGTGCAAGACTGTTCAATTGATTAGCGTTTACTTTTTCTTGATAATCAAGCATGAATTAGCCTCTTTTCCATCTTGTACCCTGCGGAGTATCTTCTAAAATAATATTCATTTCCTTTAGTTGATCTCTAATTTGGTCAGACAGCTGAAAATTACGGTCTTTGCGAGCTTGAATTCTTTTTTCTATTAAGGCATCTATTTCTTCATCTAACATTTCTGTCGTTTGCTCAAGCGTCAGACCTAAGACATTAAATAACTCATCAAATTGTTTGGTAAATGTATCAATTACTTCTACCGCAGTGTTCTTTTCCAATAGATAGTAGTTAGCCAGCTTCGAAAGGTCAAACAAAACAGAAATAGCTTTTGCCGTATTGAAATCATCATCCATTGCTTTTGTAAACTCATCCTGAATGGCTGCTATTTTATCTAGCCATTCCTGATTATTATTTGTTAAATCTGTACTAGATTCCTTACGATGTTTTAAATTTTGATAAGAGGTTGTTAAGCGTTCAAAGGCAGCCTTTGTGCTTTCAAGTAACTCCTCACTATAGTTGATAGGATTGCGGTAATGAACCGAAAGCATAAAAAATCTCAACACTTGTGGATTGTGCGCCTTTATAATGTCATGGACAAGAACAAAGTTCCCAAGCGATTTTGACATCTTTTCATTGTCAATATTGATATATCCGTTATGCATCCAGTAGCGGGAAAAGGTCTTTCCGGATAGTGCCTCCGATTGAGCAATTTCATTTTCATGGTGCGGGAAGGTTAAATCTTGACCGCCAGCATGGATATCAATCGTGTCACCCAGGTATTTTTTCGCCATTGCCGAGCACTCAATATGCCAGCCTGGACGCCCTATTCCCCAAGGGCTTTCCCAAAAGATTTCCCCTTCTTTTGCAGCTTTCCATAATGCAAAGTCCAGATCATCCTGCTTCTTCTCACCAATTTCAATTCTTGCTCCAATTTGCAGGTCATCAATAGATTGATGAGAGAGTTTACCGTAGTCATTAAAGCTTCTTGTTCTGAAATAGACATCACCTTCTGATTCATAGGCAAAACCTTTTTCAATAAGCTGTGAAATAAAATCAATGATAATATCCATATTTTCCATTACCCGTGGGTGAACATCCGCTTGTTTGCAGCCTAATGCTGACACATCTTCAAAATACGCTTGAATGAAACGATCCGCGATAGCAGGGACATCCACCCCAAGTTGATTTGCAGCACGGATTAATTTATCATCCACATCTGTAAAATTGGAAACATATTGTATATCATAGCCACGGTATTCAAAATAACGACGAACCGTATCAAAAACAATAGCCGGTCGTGCATTACCGATATGAATATAATTATAGACAGTCGGTCCGCAAACATACATTTTAACTTTCCCTTCCTCAAGGGGGATGAACTCTTCTTTTCTTCTGGTTAATGTATTATAAAGCTGAATGGCCATTTACTTTAGTCCTTTCTTTTTTCAATTCAATTAACTCTTCTCTCAAATCACTCAATTCTATTTGCATTTCCCTTAGTCGATCTGCAATTGGGTCAGGAAGGTTACAATGGTCTAAGTCTCTCGTTATTCTCTTGCCGTCCTGAATTACTACCCTTCCTGGAACACCTACAACCGTTGAATTAGGCGGTACTTCCTTTAAGACGACAGAGCCTGCACCAATCTTCGAATTTTCCCCAATGGTGATTGAGCCTAGCACCTTAGCACCTGTTGCAATTAACGCATTATCCTTTATCGTTGGATGACGTTTACCCTTTTCTTTTCCAGTTCCACCTAGTGTCACACCTTGAAACACTGTTACATTATCACCAATTTCACAAGTTTCTCCGATAACAACGCCCATTCCGTGATCTATAAAAAATCTCCTGCCTATTTTTGCACCCGGATGGATTTCAATACCTGTGAAAAAGCGACTAATCTGAGAAATTACCCTTGCAAGAAAATATAATTTCCGTTTAAAAAATGCATGGGCAATACGGTGTGCCCAAATCGCGTGTAAGCCCGAGTACGTTAGGACAACCTCTAGGTAGGTTCTCGCTGCAGGATCTTGTTCAAAAACAACCTCAATATCCTCCCTCATCCTTTTGAACATTTTTTCATTTCCCCCTTATTGTTTATAAAACATTAGCTTTACCCTAAGATAGTCTCCTCTACGTTGTTCCCCTTTGTCTTTTTTGAAAAATAAAAAACGCCCCTGTCATAACGACAGAGACGCTTTGGCGCGGTTCCACTCTGATTAGACCTAAGCTGCTTTACATACAGCTTACATTGGTCTCACTCTACCTGTTAACGGAAAGGTTCCGCCCATATCTACACAGATGTAACATCTTTCGAAATGGGACTCAGAGGTGCATTTTCAAACATGAGAGGCTTAAACCACTTTCAGCCGATGATGGTTTTCTCTTTAAAGCGTCATATTCTACTTTTCCTCTTCAACACTTTTTCTTATCAAGAGTATATATCCATTACTATATTACATATTTGTTCAAATGTTAACCAATAATTTTTTGAATTCTATTTAGAACTTTTCCTTTTCCTAAAAGTTCAATAGCCTGAGGTAAATCTGGACCATGTGTTTGACCTGAAACAGCTGCACGAATCGGCATAAACAAATTTTTTCCCTTTTGACCGGTGGATTTTTGAACTGCCTTCATCGCCGCTTTAATTTCACCGGCTTTAAAGTTGTCTAGTTTCTCTAGCTCCTCAGCAAAAGCCTTAAGTACTTCAGGAACTGTTTCTCCTGTTAATACTTCCTTAGCATCCTCTTCGTATTCTGCCTCTTCTTTAAAAAACATATCCGAAAGCTCAACAATCTCTGCACCGAAGCTCATTTTTTCCTGTAACAAACTAACTAAACCTCTTGCCCACTCATGCTCTTCATCCGTCAAGCTCTCACTTAACACTCCAGCTTTTACTAGATGTGGCATGGATAGCTCCAATACTCGATCAACCTCTATCTTCTTCATATATTGATTGTTCATCCATGTCAGCTTATTTGTATCAAATAAAGCCGGGGATTTTGATAAGCGATTGGCATCGAAAATTTCAATAAAGTCCTCTTTAGAGTATAGCTCCTCTTCACCTGTTGGTGACCAGCCTAGTAATGTAATAAAGTTAAACAAAGCCTCTGGCAGATAGCCTAATTCTTCATATTGTTCGATAAATTGAATAATAGATTCATCCCGTTTGCTTAACTTCTTTCTGCTTTCATTCACGATTAGTGTCATGTGACCAAAAATCGGCGGCTCCCAGCCTAAGGCTTCATATACCATTAACTGCTTAGGCGTGTTGGATATATGGTCATCTCCACGAAGGACATGCGAAATTTTCATTAAGTAATCATCAACCGTTACCGCAAAATTATAAGTTGGCGTTCCATCCTTTTTGATGATGACCCAATCGCCCATTCCTTCCGACTCAAAGGAAACAGTCCCTTTTACCATATCCTCGAAGGTGTAAGTTTTCCCTTCTGGTACGATGATTCGAATACTCGGCTCGCGGCCTTCACTTTCTAATTTTGCACGTTCCTCAGCAGTTAGATGACGGCACTTTCCAGAATATTGAGGAGTTTCGCCTCTTTCAGTCTGCTCTTCCCGTTCTGCTGCGATTTCTGCTTCTGTACAATAACATTTATAGGCATGACCATTTTCTAATAATTGATTGTAGTAGGTTTGATAAATATCATTTCTCTCTGACTGTCGATAAGGTCCATATTCACCGCCGACATCCACACTTTCATCCCAATCCATACCCAGCCATTTAAGGTATTTTAATTGGCTTTCTTCTCCGCCAGCAATATTCCGCTTCTTATCTGTATCTTCAATCCGGATAATAAATTTACCACCCTGATTGCGTGCAAACAAATAATTAAATAATGCAGTACGGGCATTCCCAATATGTAAATGTCCAGTAGGACTTGGAGCATACCTTACACGAACTTCATTTGACATCATTATGCCTCCGTATACCGTTGATTTTCTATATCTGATTTATTTTACCATTGTGTATTTCAGCAATAAAGAATTTAATTCCTTTTTAGTAAAACTACCGCTTGTGAGGCAATTCCTTCACCACGGCCAGTAAAGCCTAGCTTTTCTGTCGTTGTCGCCTTCACATTGATTTGTTCAGGAGAAGCATTAAGTAATTCAGCAATTCTCACTTTCATTTGCTGAATATAGGGTGCCATTTTAGGCTTTTGTGCGATGATTGTACAATCTGCATTAACAAGCTCATATCCTCTATCTTTGACAAGCTGCCACACATGCTCCATCAATTTAGCTGAATCTGCATCTTTAAAGTTTGGATCTGTATCAGGAAAATGCCTGCCAATATCACCTTCTCCAATAGCTCCAAGACATGCATCCGCTACCGTATGTAATAAAACATCTGCATCTGAGTGTCCCAGCAGTCCTTTTTCATATGGGATGGTAATGCCGCCAATAATCAGCGGTCGACCCTCCGTTAATTGATGTACATCAAAGCCTTGTCCAATACGAAACATATTCAAAAACTCCCTTGTCTTTTCTGTAAAATTGCTTGTGCAAAAAATAGATCTTCCTGTGTCGTAAGCTTGATATTATCATAATCCCCCTCGACCATTGTAACTGGATAAGAGATTCGCTCTACCAAACTAGAATCATCCGTACCGATAAATTCATCCTTTTCTGCCTGTTCGTATGCCTTATACAATAGGGAAAAACGAAAAGCTTGTGGGGTTTGTACAGCCCACAAGCTAGACCTTTCGACAGTTGCCATTACTACGTTATCACGTACTGTTTTCATGGTATCTTTTGCTGGCACTCCAATGATTGCTGCACCTGTTTCTTGTGCTGTATCTAGTAATCGGTGAATATGTTCCTTGAGAATAAAAGGACGAGCCGCATCATGAACAAGAATTATCCCATCAGTCTTTACTGTCTTCAAGGCATTATAAATGCTATCCTGACGCTCTTTCCCTCCTGGAACTAATTCAAGCACCTTCTTCACTCCATGCTCCTTCAAAAGGGAATTAAATTCAGCTTCGTCCTGTGGGTGAATGGCTAAGATTATTCCATCACATAGCTCATCTTCCTCAAAAACCTTTAGTGAATGAATGAATACAGGAATACTATTTAACTCTAATAAAAGCTTATTTTTCCCTGCGCCCATCCTCTTCCCTTGACCTGCAGCAGGTATAATGACTTGATAAGCCATAATAAATCTCCAATCTATTCTTTCTAGCTTCCTAGTGCGCTTTTTTCCAGTAACTTTGGTTTTGCAAATATCATTCTTCCTGCTGATGTCTGAAGAACACTCGTAACCAGAACGTCTATTCTCTTTCCGATATATTCTCTGCCCTCTTCCACAACAATCATCGTTCCATCATCAAGATAGGCTACACCTTGGTGATATTCCTTACCATCCTTAATCACCTGTACGGATAACTCCTCACCAGGCAATACTACTGGTTTAACTGCATTGGCTAAATCATTAATATTTAATACAGAAACGTTCTGTAATTCACATACTTTATTAAGATTAAAGTCATTCGTAACAAGCATGCCATTCGTGATCTTAGCTAGTTTCACCAGCTTGCTGTCTACTTCTTGAATTTCATCAAAATCGCCTTCATAAATTTCTACTTTAATCGCAAGTTCCTTTTGAATTCGATTTAAAATATCCAAGCCACGTCTCCCGCGGTTTCGCTTTAACACATCAGATGAATCAGCAATATGCTGTAATTCCTCTAGTACAAAGCGAGGAATGACAATCGTTCCTTCTAAAAATCCTGTTTGGCAAATATCTGCTACGCGGCCATCAATAATTACACTCGTATCGAGGATCTTTAGTGATTGTCCCTCAGACTTTTCCGCATCCTCTTCACCGGACTTCTTCTTCCCGCGGCTGCCAAAGAGATTTAATAACTCATCCCTTTTCTTAAATCCAACCTGAAATCCTAGGTATCCAAATAATAATGTCAGCAAAATAGGCGCGACAGCATTAAGAATAGGTACTTGAACAGCATTTAGAGCAAAACCAATTAAAAAGGCTACTAATAAACCAAAAATTAATCCTATACTGCCAAAAATCACATCTGTTACAGGGATTTTCACCAGTGAATCTTCCGCCCATTTAATAAACTCCAGTACATAATCTACTGCCCAAAAAGTAATAAGATAGAAAATAATTGCACCTATAATAGCCGTTGCATATGAGTTACTGATTATTGGAATGTCATCAAATTTTATTAATTTTAGTAATTGCGGGATCAATAATATTCCAAGCGTACCTCCGGTAATGAGAAAACATGCTTGCACAATACGTTTTAACATTCCTTCACCTCCTCTACTCATTATAAACATATTCCCAAAATTGAAACCTTTGTTTATTGATTATTTTTAGCAAACGGTAAGTTTTAAAACCTGAAAATAAACTTTATATATTTTCATTCATAGGGTAGCACTGGGAAAAATCTCTGTCAATCAATTGTAAACATGCTGTTTATCTATATAAACTCTATATTTGACGTTCCGTATATAATCGCTCTTTGATTAATTTTAAGCCTTCTTTAATTTTTTTTGCACGGATTTCGCCAATTCCCTCCACATCATCTAATTCTTCAACAGTGGCTGAAATAATTTTTGAAAACCCGCCAAAGCTTGTAATGATATTTTCAATGATAACAATCGGCAGGCGGGGGATTTTATTAAGTATCCGATAACCTCTTGGTTGTTTATTTTCATCTAGCGGTATATA
Organism: Neobacillus sp. YX16; assembly: GCF_030123505.1. Classification (GTDB taxonomy): domain Bacteria; phylum Bacillota; class Bacilli; order Bacillales; family Cytobacillaceae; genus Neobacillus. Next base: position 140,532 of record NZ_CP126115.1, on the reverse strand, counting down.
ACCTTGATAACCCATTAATTTCAAGATGGCGATATCCTCTAATGCCCCATTGCTCGTTAAAACCTGCATTCGTTTGAGGACATCCCTCGCCTTGACATTGCGATCAAACGAATAATCCTTGATGATATTAGATGTCTCTTCTTCTAAATCTGTCAAAATTTCATTCATCTGCAGGCGAATAAGCCTGCCCTCTGTACCTAATTCATTTAAGTAGGTTATAAGTTCATTTTTAATTTTAAGAACCATTTCAAATCGGTGAAGGACCAGAAGAAAATCATTAAAGGTAACAGATTCTTCAAACTCTAGGATACTTAAACTGGCAATACTCCGCCCAAGTACTTCTTTATACTTTTCGAGCATTTGAATGGCCTGATTCGCCTTCGTTAAGATCACAGATATATCTTTAAGCGCATAACGAAAATTCCCTTGATATAGGGTTATCACGTTTCTCCTTTGAGAAATAGCTATAACAAGTGCCTTCGTCTGCCTAGCCACTCTTTCAGCAGTTCGATGCCGCATCCCTGTTTCCGAGGCAGAAATTTCAGAGTCCGGAACCAGTTGGGCATTCGCAAAAAGTATAGTATTACCTAGTTCATTAAGGATGATTGCACCGTCCATTTTTGCTAACTCATAAAGGTAACTTGGCGAAAAAGGGCAATTTATTTGAAAACCGCCATCTACAATACTTTTGACCTTATCATTGTAACCAACAACAATAAGCCCGCCTGTATTCGCCCTTAATACATTATCAATTCCTTCACGAATTGGTGTACCAGGGGCAAGAAATTGTAAAACTTCACTTACGGTTTGTTCACCCAGCTTTCTATTATCCATGTATTACACTCCCAACGCTGCTTTTAAAGCTTCAGCTACAGTGGACACGCCGATGAGTTCTACACCTTTCGGACCTTGCCAGCCGCTTAAATTATTGGCAGGCAGTATAACCCGTTCAAAACCCAGCTTCGCGGCTTCCTGCACTCGCTGTTCAATTCTAGAGACACGTCTTACTTCTCCCGTTAATCCCACCTCGCCAATAATACAATCCGTTGCTCTTGTTGGTTTGTCACGGAAGCTTGAAGCGATACTTACGGCAATCGCTAAATCAATGGCTGGCTCATCCAGCTTGACTCCCCCTGCCACCTTAAGATAGGCATCTTGATTTTGAAGTAATAGCCCCATTCTCTTTTCTAAGACTGCCATTAATAAAGGAACTCGATTATGATCAATCCCCGTTGCCATTCTCCTTGGATTTCCAAAGCTTGTCGGAGAAATTAGAGCTTGGATTTCTACAAGTACTGGACGGGTGCCTTCCATTGAGGCGACCACCGTTGATCCAGCAGCACCTTGCGATCTCTCTTCGAGGAAAATTTCTGAAGGATTTGCCACTTCATCAAGTCCAAATTCTTTCATTTCAAAAATACCCATTTCATTGGTTGATCCAAAACGATTCTTTACTGCCCGTAGAATCCGGTAGGTATGGTGCCTTTCCCCTTCAAAATAGAGTACGGTATCTACCATATGCTCAAGCAGCCTTGGTCCTGCAATAGAACCTTCTTTTGTTACATGACCAACAATAAAAATTGCGATGCCCTTTGTTTTCCCTATTCTCATTAATTCTGAGGTACACTCACGAACCTGTGAAACACTCCCAGGCGCAGAGGTTACTTCCGGATGAAAAACAGTTTGAATTGAATCAATTATAACAAAGCTTGGATTAGTCTCTTCAATGGTTCGATTGATTTCTTCCAAATTGGTCTCCGAATAGACGAGGAGATTCTCAGATTTTATCCCAAGTCTTTCAGCACGAAGCTTCGTCTGCCTCAAAGATTCCTCACCGGATATGTATAAGACCTGATTCCCTTTATTCGCAAGCTGTGATGATACCTGTAACAACAGCGTTGATTTTCCAATACCAGGATCTCCACCGATTAATACCAGCGATCCCTTAACCACTCCGCCGCCTAACACACGATTTAGCTCATTCATATCAGTAAGAATCCTCGGTTCAGTCAATGTTTCAATAGCTGTAATAGGTGTTGGTTTAGTTAATAGTGTAGACCCACCTTGAGAATGAGCGAAGGCTCCTCTACGATTCCCGCCAGTTACTTCAACTTCCTCCACCATTTTGTTCCATGCTCCGCAGCCTGGACATTTTCCCATCCACTTCGGAGATTCATACCCACAGTCCTGACACATAAACTTCGTCTTTCGTTTTGCCATATCTATCTACTCCTGACTATAAATACAAAAAGAGGTACACGGTCAAACTAGTATCGTGTACCTCTTTTTGTTGTTCGGAAAAAAATAGGTTTATTTAGCTAGAGGCGTTTTTTCAGCCGTTTTAACTAAGAATTCACCATTATCAACATCAATTATAACATGCTGACCTGTTAATACTGTACCTCTTAACAGTTCTTCAGAGAGACGGTCTTCAATATGCTTTTGAATAGCCCTGCGTAATGGACGTGCACCGTACTCTGGGTCGTAGCCTTCTACAGAGATTTTACCCTTTGCGGCTTCCGTTAATTCTAGAGAAATATGCTGCTCTTTTAGACGTTTTACCAGCTGATCAGACAACAGTGTAACAATTTCTTCTAAATGCTTTCTCTCTAATGCATGGAAGACAATAATTTCATCAATACGGTTTAAGAATTCTGGACGGAAGGCTTTTTTCAATTCTTCCATGACCTTGCCCTTCATATCCTTATAATTCTGTTCTCCATCTTGAATATTAAAGCCAACATACTTGTTACGTTTTAATGCTTCTGCTCCCACGTTTGAAGTCATAATGAGCACTGTATTGCGGAAATCGACAGTTCTGCCTTTAGAATCCGTCAAGCGGCCATCTTCAAGGACTTGCAATAATATATTAAACACATCAGGATGTGCCTTTTCAATTTCATCAAGCAGAATTACAGAGTATGGCTTTCTTCTTACCTTTTCAGTTAGTTGGCCGCCTTCTTCATATCCAACATATCCTGGAGGAGATCCAACCAAACGAGAAGTAGAGTGCTTCTCCATATATTCAGACATATCGATGCGAATCATAGCATCCTCATCACCAAACATCGCCTCAGCAAGCGCCCTAGCCAATTCGGTTTTCCCTACACCAGTAGGACCAAGGAAAACAAAAGAGCCAATTGGACGTTTTGGATCCTTTAAGCCTGCTCTTGCCCGGCGTACTGCTTTTGACACAGCCTTAACCGCTTCCTCCTGTCCAATCACACGGGAATGTAAGAGTTCTTCTAAATTAAGCAATTTTGTCGTTTCTGTTTGAGCAAGCTTCGAGACAGGAATTCCCGTCCAGCTTGAAACCACACTTGCAATATCCTCAACGGTAACCTCACTATTTTCTTTTCCTTGCTTTTCTTTCCACGTTTTCTTAGTCTCTTCTAGCTGCTCACGAAGACGCTGTTCTGTATCTCTTAGAGAGGCAGCCTTCTCAAACTCTTGGCTCTGAACTGCCGCATCCTTTTCTTTACGGACCTCTTCAAGCTTCACTTCTAACTCTTTTAAATTTGGAGGCGTCGTATAAGAACGTAAGCGAACCTTTGAACCTGCTTCATCAATTAAGTCAATCGCTTTATCTGGAAGGAAACGGTCAGAAATATAGCGATCAGACAACTTTACAGCTGCTTCAATTGCCTCGTCTGTAATGGAAACGCGGTGATGGGCTTCATAACGATCACGAAGACCTTCTAATATCCGGACGGACTCTTCAGCCGTTGGTTCATCTACACGGATTGGCTGGAAGCGTCGTTCTAACGCCGCATCTTTTTCAATATATTTTCGATATTCATCAAGAGTGGTTGCACCGATACATTGTAACTCTCCACGGGCAAGGGATGGTTTTAAGATGTTTGAAGCGTCAATAGCGCCTTCTGCTCCCCCTGCTCCAATTAATGTGTGTAACTCATCAATAAAGAGAATGATATTACCAGCTTGGCGGATTTCATCCATTACCTTTTTTAAACGATCTTCAAATTCACCACGATATTTAGTACCAGCTACTACTGTTCCCATATCTAAAGTCATAACCCGCTTATCACGGAGAATTTCTGGAACTTCATTATTCACAATTTGCTGTGCAAGACCTTCAGCAATCGCTGTTTTACCTACACCTGGTTCACCAATTAATACTGGGTTGTTTTTTGTACGGCGGCTTAATACCTCTATAACCCGCTGGATTTCCTTACTTCTTCCAATAACCGGATCTAAACTTCCTTCTCTAGCAATTGCAGTCAGATCTCTAGCAAGGCTGTCAAGGGTTGGAGTATTCGCACTTACAGATGCCCCTCCCTGGTGCCCGCCTGACTCATTACTTCCTAGTAATTGCAATACCTGTTGACGTGCTTTATTTAAGCTTACTCCAAGATTATTTAGAACTCTTGCAGCAACACCTTCTCCTTCACGAATTAGGCCGAGCAGTATATGCTCAGTTCCAACATAGGAATGGCCTAATTTTCGTGCTTCATCCATTGATAATTCGATTACCTTTTTTGCCCTTGGGGTATAGTGAATCGTTTGGGATGCTTCCTGCCCTTTCCCGATTAACGATTCTACTTCCTTTTGGATTTTTTCTGCACCTAATCCAAGTCCATAAAGTGCTTTGGCAGCAATGCCCTCTCCCTCACGGACTAAACCTAGTAGGATATGCTCAGTCCCAATATTGTTGTGTCCAAGTCTGATTGCTTCCTCTTGTGCTAAAGCTAATACCTTCTGAGCTCTTTCAGTAAAACGGCCGAACATCATATTCCATTCCTCCTCACCTTTTATCTTGCTCCATTTTTAGTCGCTCTCGAATTAAAGCTGCTCGTCTTATATCTCTTTCATTTGCTCTTAAATGCCCGCCTGCGTACTGCTGCAGGAAACCAGGCTGTGTTAATATCATTAATTCATTTAATATATTCTTAGGCAAATGATCAATATAACCCATATCAATTCCTAGGCGAACATCAGATAGGCATTTTGCAGCCTCTTTTGTTTCAATAATCCTGCAATTGGATAATACACCATAAGATCGAAACACTCTGTCTTCTAATTGTATGTTCGAAGTTTTGCGTAATGCTTCACGAGCGGACCTTTCTTGTGAAATTAACTGACTTACTACACCTTTAAGGTCACGACAGATATCTTCTTCAGATTTTCCTAGAGTAATTTGATTGGAGATTTGAAATATATTTCCGAGCGCTTCACTCCCCTCGCCATAGATTCCTCTAACAACTAATCCCAGTTGGTTGATTGCTGGAATGATACGATTGATTTGCTGGGTCAAGATAAGGCCCGGCAAATGCATCATGACAGATGCCCGAAGACCCGTACCCACATTTGTGGGGCAGCTTGTTAGATAACCGTGTTTTTCATCGAACCCAAAGTGAATGTGGCTTTCAAGCCAATCATCTACCTCATTCGCTGCCTCCAACGCCTCCGTTAGCTGAAGTCCAGGAAACAAACATTGAATACGAATGTGGTCCTCTTCATTTATCATAATACTAACTTCTTCGTTTTCGGTTAATAGAACGGCTCCATATGGTGAATCTTCTGCTAAATTAGGGCTAATCAAATGCTTTTCTACTAAAACCCTTTTTTGAAGAGGCTGTATTTCATCAATTTTTAGTAGTTCCATTTGTCCAAACTTTGTAAAATTTGATTCTTGCAGTATATCTTCCATTTTTTTAATAATGGACTTTGCTTCTGCGTGTGAAAATAATGTTGGAAATTTAAAGTTTTCAAAGTTTCGGGCTAAACGGATTCGGGAACTAAGGACAATATCTGAATCAGGTCCCTCCTCGCTCATCCACGAGCTGACTGCTTGATTGATAAAGCGTTCAAGCGACACGTTATTCCCCTCCCTTACGGCTGCCTGGTAAGCCTTTTTCGAGTGTACGAATTTCATCTCGAATCTGAGCAGCCTTTTCAAATTCCTCTTGTTGAATTAACTCTTTTAATTCACTTTTAAGATTTTCAACTTGCTTTTTAAGGTGAATACTTCCACCGATTCTCTTTGGTATTTTACCGCTATGGGCCCAATTACCACTATGAAGCCGCTTTAAGACCGGCGGCAGCTGTTCCTTAAAGGTTTCATAGCAATGTGCACATCCGAAACGCCCCACTTTAATAAATTGTGGAAACGTCATCGAACAACCACTACACTGAAGAACTTCTTCCTGATGAAAGGTATTTTGATTTTGCTTTTGAACAGTCGAATCGATATTTAATAAACCTGCTAATAGGTTATTAAAGGTAAAGCCGGATCCTCCTGTAAACATGAACATCTCGCCCTTTTCTTGGGCACATTTTTCACAAAGATTTACTTCGGTTTTTTCACCGTTGATGATCTTTGTAAAATGGAGTGCAGCAGGTCTTTGATTACATTCCTGGCAAATCATCTTTCATTTCACCTCTCTAGCTGGTATATATTATTTATATTTCAATGATGTTAACATCGCTTTCAACATTCTTGCTCTTAATTCATCTCGGAATGGAAGATCAATATAGAGGACAGAACGATCAATAACACTAAGCATAATTTTTGCTTCTCGTTTTGTGATTATCTCCTCATGTACAAGTCTATAAATAACATCTTCTGCCGTAGATTGTGCAATACGTTTATCAAAGAGTGACAGTAAATGATCAATTAGGTCAACTAAATCATGGGACTGAACCTTCATGATTCGGATGTACCCTCCTCCTCCACGTTTACTTTCTACGATATATCCTCGTTCAATGGTAAAGCGCGTATTAATGACGTAATTGATTTGTGAAGGGACACATTGAAATTTGTCAGCTATTTCACTTCGCTTTATTTCAACATGCTCCAGTTCACTCATTTCTAACACTTGCTTCAAATACCTTTCAATAATATCGGAGATGTTTCTCATCTTCGCACCCCCTGACTTTGACTATATTTGACTTTAATTATACTGAAAATTTTATGTAGTTGCAAACAACATGCTACTAATGATTTTCTCCATATTTCGCAGACGTGAAACCTGTTAAATTTGTTTTTAGGAAATTAGTTGGGTTGGATAGTACCTAAATAGGGGCTTTGGTTACCCTGAGTGCTAGAAAGTTTGTGCGGAGGGAATCAAAATGATGTTTTGGTTACCTTGTGTACCAAAAATCCTTTGATGAAGGAATCAAAGAGTGGCTTTGATTCTTCTTTTTATAAAAAAGGTCTATTCAAGGGATTCACTTTGGAGAATTTCCCAAAGGTTAGAAAATGAATTATTCGTTACCATTTTCTTTAAAAGTATCCTACCATTGGCACGAATGGCTGCTATTCGTTACCGTTTTTTCAAAATGTGTCACCGTATGGGCACGAATAACTCCTATTTATTACCGTTTTCCTCCAGAAGTACCACCGCAGTGAGATTATTGTCCTTTCGGACAATACAAAAAGCACAACCCTATTAAGGTTGTGCTTTTTTTTGCCTGGCAACGTCCTACTCTCACAGGGACAAAGTCCCAACTACCATCGGCGCTGAGAAGCTTAACTTCCGTGTTCGGTATGGGAACGGGTGTGACCTTCTCGCCATTGCTGCCAGACTATTTTGTTGAGGTATCATTCCCTCAAAACTAGATAATTTCAGAAGAAGTTGTAAAACGAGTTCGCCTTTAAAAATTGGTTAAGTCCTCGAACGATTAGTATCAGTCAGCTCCACATGTTACCACGCTTCCACCTCTGACCTATCAACCTGATCATCTTTCAGGGTTCTTACTAGCTTGACGCTATGGGAAATCTCATCTTGAGGGGGGCTTCATGCTTAGATGCTTTCAGCACTTATCCCGTCCGCACATAGCTACCCAGCGATGCCTTTGGCAAGACAACTGGTACACCAGCGGTGCGTCCATCCCGGTCCTCTCGTACTAAGGACAGCTCCTCTCAAATTTCCTGCGCCCACGACGGATAGGGACCGAACTGTCTCACGACGTTCTGAACCCAGCTCGCGTACCGCTTTAATGGGCGAACAGCCCAACCCTTGGGACCGACTACAGCCCCAGGATGCGATGAGCCGACATCGAGGTGCCA